>JBBQZJ010000122.1:0-6867 GCA_038207805.1 Actinomycetales bacterium
CGATAACCCCCCACGGAACAATCGCCACCGCTGCGCCGAATGAATACGGCCAACGGCCCGCTCCCGCTCTGCTGTGGAGCACAATGAAAAGGCTCGCGCCGGCGGTGAGCGCGTACAGGGCGACTAGTGCCGCGACATCCCGTATGCCGTTGAGGCCCGCCACGAGAAATACGGTGACAGCCGACACCTGTGACCACTCAACCCAGTCAATTACCAGGCTCGGTCGAAGGGTGGCGACCATGCGACACACGGCCGAGAACGCGAGCAGAACAGTGACCGCGACACCTACATCGACTGTGGTCAGCGGGATGCCACCACCGATGTCGGCCGTCACTGGCAGCAGCAGCGGTCGCACGCCCTGAAGAAGCACGCCCTGAAGAAGCACGCCCACGATAATGGCTTGCACTGCCATCAGGGCGGCGCCGATGGCGGATACGACCCGCGAACTCATGTCTACAGAGTAGGGGTCGCGGAACTTACCTGGCCAAGCGCTCCACGATCGAGCCATAGATGCGGGGTGCGGCGACGGCGAGCGGCACAATGGCTCCCCGCAGTGGACTGCTCGCGGCTCGCACCAAGGTCGACGTCAGCACCCTGAACTGCCGGGTGACGCGCGCCCACTCTCGGTCGTAGCGCTGAGGGGCACCCGCAACGATGCACTCCACGGCAACTCGCGCCTGATCGAATCCGAGTCGCAGACCCTCGCCGGTGATGGCATCCACATAGCCCGAGGCATCACCGATGAGCAGAACCCGGCCGCTGCTTGCACGCGCTGCGCGCTGGCGGAAGGGACCCGCGCCGCGGCGAGAACCGACCGGGCGGGCATCCGCCAAATGCTTCGCCAGCCGAGGGATGCCCGCGATCGTCGCGTCGAAGTCTGTGTGTTGCACGCCCAGAGTCGCCAACCCAATCAGGGTCGGACTCACCGGCGTGACATATACCTCAGCGTGATCAGCCCAGTACACCTCGATCAGGTCGGTCCACGGCTCGATTTCGTAGTGCTGGCGTAGGCCAAACCGGCGACCTCGCGCTGACCGCGCGCTCGCTGGCAGGGTGCGCTCGAGCCCGATCTCGCGCCGCACGCTCGAGTTCAGCCCGTCGCAGGCGAACAACCAGTCGCCACGGAGTCCGGCTGCTGCCACTCCAGTCGAGTCTTGCGACACAGCGTCGACCCGACCGGTAACCAACTCAATGCCGAGTGCCGCAGCCCGCTCGCTGAGCGATGCATGAAGGGTCGTGCGGCGTACACCGCGACCCTCCCCGGTCTGAAAGCGATGGTCGGCGTGCCGCGTCTCATCACGGTAGCTCACACCGCGAAGCGGCATGCCAACTGGATCGACGCCGAGGCGGTTCAGCAGCGGCAGCGCACCAGGCATGAGCCCCTCGCCGCACGCTTTATCTACGGCGCCCTCGCGAGGCTCGATGACCGCAACACTGAGGCCAGCTAGCCGCGCCTCGATCGCGGTCGCCAGCCCCACCGGGCCGCCGCCAGCAACTATGACATCGACGTCGGTCACGCTAGCTCCCGCAAAGCCTTGTTCTCGGTCGGGATGCGGAAGCCGAGCAGCAGCACCGCGTTCAGAACCGTGAACACAATCGCGGTGATCCACGCGGAGTGCACGAGAGGTAGCGCGATTCCCTCGATCGCCACCACCACGTAGTTGGGGTGCGTGAACCAGCGGTACGGGCCGCGCGCGATGACCCGAGCTGCACCAGGCACGACGATCACGCGGGTGTTCCACTGCGCACCCAGCGAGGCGATAATCCAATAGCGAGCGATCTGGCAGAGCACGGCGATACCAAGCATGGGCCAGCCCAGCACCGGAAGGAACGGACGACCGAGAAGCACAACCTCGGCGATACAGGCCAGCAGGAGACTGGTGTGCAGAGCCACCATCCACGGAAAGTGCCTCTGACCGAACTCTTTGCCGCCCTGAACAAAGGCCGCCGCCGCGTTGCGCTTCGATACCAGCAGTTCGTAGATGCGCTCGCCCCCCGTCGCGAGCACGAACGCGACGTAGAGAACTACGCTCACGCCGGCCACTCCAACAGCACGAACTCGGCGCTCACCCCGGGACCCAGCGCGAACAGCAACCCAGTCGACCCAGACGGCTGGCCCTCGACCAGTGCGTCGGCCAGGACGTGGAGCACGGCTGACGACGACAAATTGCCCACCCGATCCAACGACGCCCACGATCGGGCGAATTCTTTGGCCGGAATACCGAGTGAATTCGCGAAGGCGTCGAGCACCCTCGGGCCGCCAGGGTGAGCTAACCAGGTGGTGACGTCCGATAAGGATTTGCCGTTGTCGGCAAGGAACGCGGCGACCTCGCCCGGAAAGTGTCGTTCGATTACCTCGGCAACCCCAGCGGTGAGGACGATCTCGAATCCTGTGCCGCCGATGTTCCAGCCGATGACCTCCCGCGTGTCCGGAAAGAACGAACTCCGGGTGTCGACGACCCGAGGGCCGGGCTCGGCGCGATCGTCACCAACCATCACCACTGCGGCGGCGCCATCGCCAAACAGGCCGGTGGCCACGAAGTTCGCTATCGTTTCGTCATCGCGTTGCAGGGTGAGCGAACACAGCTCGACAGACAGCAGAACGCCCACTTGGTCCGGATGCCCGACCAGATAATCGTGCACCCGGGCGATCCCAGCGGCTCCCCCGACACAACCCAAGCCGAACGAGGGCAGCCGTTTGACGTCGGGCCGGAGCCCCAGCCGCGACACGAGTAGCGCGTCCACGCTCGGCGCCGAGATGCCCGTGACGGAGGTGAACATGACGAAGTCGACATCGGGTGGCTCTAACCCGGCGTCGCCGAGGGCTACACGCAGCGCAAGCTCCGCAAGATCCGTGGCCACCTCAATGAACACGTCGTTAGCGTGCCTGAAGTCACCCAAATCCCGGTAGGCCTCAAGCGGCAGCGCGGTGTGGCGCGTCGCGATGCCCGACGAGGCGTGCATCCGCTCGAGAACCGCACGCCTACCGGGCAGCGCAGAGATCAGCGGGGCGAGCTCAGCCGTGATCTCGGCCTGGGTATAGGCGAACTGAGGAAGCACAGGTGCGACCGCCGCAATGCGTGGCATTTTTCGAACCTAACACGCTCGGGTGAGTTCCGGTCTCGCATGCGCAGGACTACCATGAGCGAATGGCGCACCCGGTGGTGGGCACGACCGTCGCGGGGCTCGCAGCCCTGCTGCTGCTTTCGGCATGCGCGCCACCAGCCGGGCAAGAGTCGCCGTCCCCCGAACTCTCGCCAGCGCCGAGCGCGGCCTCTGCGCCACCGAGCGCCGAGAATGCCGCCGGCACGAACAAGTACTTCCCGGTGGCGGTTGGCAACACGTGGGTGTACGACTTGCAGGATGCCACCGGCACGTCCACACTCACTGACACGATTTCGGCCGTTATTCGTGACGGCGCCGACGTGATCGCCACCATCGACCGCACTATCGATCACGCGGATACCGCCACGGCCGATGAAACAACCTCGGTGGACTTCGTGTTCCACGACGACGGTTCGGTGAGCGAGCCATTTTCTTACCTCGTTGCGGGTGCCCCGGGCACGCTGGAGTGGCCCTCAACCGCTGACTTCGAAGCGGGTGCGCCGAGCACCGGATCCTTTGCGGTAGGGGCGGGCTCCGTTGTGTTTTCGATCCTCGGGCAGGGCAATGAGAGCATCACCGTGCCGCTCGGAACGTTCGAGTGCCGCAGGCTCGTGCAGAACTTGCTGCTGTCGGGTAGTGGCGTTAGCGATGTGCCCTGGGCGCCTAGTTATTGGCTGTCACCCGGAGTCGGAATCGTTCGCGCGGAGATTCCGGACTACATTTTTGGTGGCCCTGCTGCTGTCTTCGAGCTTCTGAGTTTCACGCCCGGGGTGGCGTGATGGGTTCGCTAGCCCGGATTGCTAGGCGACGAGACGTCCTCCACGACGTCGGCGAGAGTTCGTGCCGCTCACCATCAGCAGTGCGACTCCGCCGGCCGCGACCGCTAGGGAGGCAAACAGCGGCACAGTGACGTCGATGCCCGTGTTCGCCAGCGGTGAGGTTTTCGTCCCGCCCGGTGCAATGGTGCCGGCGCACGTGGACGGCACGGTTACCCGGTTGTCGTCAAGCGTGACGGCGCCATTTAGTGCAAGGAGGCGCCCGTCCACGCTGGCACCCGTGAGAGCCGAAATTGAGGTGAGGGCCATGATTGTGCCCACCATCGTCGAGTTGGTCCCCAAAGTTGCAGAACTCGTGACCTGCCAGAAGACGTTGCATGGGTCAGCGCCATTGGTCAGCTCGACGACGCTCGATGAATTCGTGATGAGGGTGCTGTCGGCTTGGAAGATCCATACCGAGTCGGCATCACCCGCACCATCGAGAGTAAGTGTTCCGGTGTTGGAAAGCTCGCCGCCTTTGTACAGACCTCCCACGAGGTTAAGCCCCGCGAGATCGGTAAGGCCGGCGGTGTCGGGTGGCGTCCTGCCTGCCGCGTCAAGGTAGGCAGCGGTTGCTGCTGCTTTCGCATCCCCTGCCGGCCCGTCACCGATGTGAATGTTCCCGGTCAGCATTTGGCCGGGAGGGAATCCCGTCGCAGACGATCCGGGGATCACACCAAGATCGCCGCTGATCAGGCTTGGGCCCGTATTTGTCACCGTCGTGTGGCCAAGGACGGCAAAACCCTCCGCAGCGCCAAGGTTCACAGTCGTCGGGTAGGCGTATGCCTGACTCGCCCCAACCACACTGAGAGCAAGGCCCAGACCAACCGCCACAGCGGAGAAGCCGAATTTTCGTGCGGTCTTTGTAGACATAGATCTCAAGGCGCGCCCCTAACGGCTGCGGCGAGAGCGGGGCACACCAGACGGCGTTCCCCAACCCCCTCGCCAAGTGCAGACGCTATCACACTGCGTTTGCGCTGCTGGGGATGGCTCGGGGCTTTTCACGCAGGTCTCCCCCTCCGTGGGTAGCCGAGCGGGCGAAATAAGGAACCTCGATCGGGCTCACCACGAACCGGCCCATCGCCGGTCGAGGCCTGACGTACTCCTGAGTGGCGCGGGCGCAGAGCCGAGCCCGCTTCAACGATCGACCCGCGCCTCCAGCAGGCGCCGCTCGGCGTCGTTCGCCGTGAGTTCTAGGGCCCGCAGGTCCTCGGCCATCGCCTCGTCCCGACGGCCGAGGTGCCAGAGCATCCGTGCACGCACTGCGTGCCACAGGTGGTATCCCGTGAGCGTGTGTCGCAGGGCATCCACCTCGTCCAGTGCCGCCTGTGGTCCGTCGACCTCAGCGAGCGCCACCGTGCGGTTCAGCCGTACGATCGGCGAGCGGTCGTACGCCAGCAGCATGTCGTAGAGCGTGAGCACCTGGAGCCAGTCCGTGTCGCTGCCGTCGCGCGTGTCGGAGTGGCATGCGGCGATCGCCGCGTGCAGCTGCCAGCGCCCGGGGCGTCGTAGCATCGCCGCCTTCTCGAGCACGGCCTGTGCCTCGGCGATCAGTCGGCGATCCCACCGGGCCCGGTCCTGATCGGCGAGCAGGACGAGCTCTCCATCGACGGCGCGTGCCCCTTCACGTGCTCGGTGGAACAGCAGCAATGCGAGCAGTCCCTGCGCGTCCGCTTCGCGCGGCAGTTCGTGTGCCACGACGCGCGCGAGCCACACGGCGTCGTCGGCGAGATCGCGGTCCGCGGCCGCGTCTCCGCCTGCGACCAGGTGGGCCTCGCTATACATCACGGAGATGACGGTTAGGACGATATCGAGGCGCTCGGCCCGCTCGGATCCCTCGGGGATTCGTAGGGGGATGCCGGCAGCACCGATCTTTCGCTTGGCCCGCACGATCCGCTGCGCGACCGTCGATTCCGGGGTCAGTGTGGCACGCGCGATCTGCGCAGTCGTGAGGCCGCAGATCGCACGGAGCGTCAGAGCGAGCTGCGCGTCCGGTGGGACAGCGGGGTGACAGCAGCCGAACAGGAGCGGCAGTCGCTCGTCGGGCTCGCCGGTGCCGGTGAGCGGTGCTGGCTCGGCCGGATCGGTGAGCAGGGCCAGCTTCTCGCGGTAGCGCTTCTCGCGCCGCAGGCGGTCGAGGGCGTTGTGGCGGGCCGCCTGCGTCAGCCATCCCCCGGGATTGGGGGGCACCCCGCGCGTGCGCCACTGGCGCACGGCCTCCTCGATCGCCTCGGCGACCGCCTCCTCCGCAAGGTCAAGGCTCCCGAGCCAACGTGTGAGCGCGGCGACGATCCGCGCGGACTCCTCGCGGATCACCCTCGCGAGGAGTTGATCGGATGCCGCGGCGTGGGGGCCGCCTGACTCCCCTGCCGCGGCATCCGTTTCGTTCATGGCTCGATGTGGCTCTAGTAGACAACGATCGGGCGGATCTCGACCGCAACGCCGGGCAGCTCGAGCAGCGGCCACGTCGTGACGACGGCGATCGCCGCGTCGAGGTCGGGCACGTCGATCACCTGGAATCCGCCGATGACCTCCTTCGCCTCGGAGAACGGCCCGTCGGCAACAACCGGCGAGTCGCCGCCGTAGCTGACCGTGGTCGCGGTCACGACCGGCTGCAGCTGGGCGCCGGACTCGGTCATCACCTCGCTGTGCGAGCCGAACCAGTCGTAGGTGCGGCGATAGACCTGATCGGCGTGCTCTGGCGATATCTCTGCATCGAGTTCGGGCGTGGTGGTGAACATGATGACGTACTTCACGTCCTGTCCTTTCGTCGTGGGGAACGTTTCATGACTACAGCGAACGGACAAGCCCGAATTCGACACGAACCGCGGAATCCGCGTGAGACGAGCGAGTGGCCGCAGGTGATCACCAGCCGGAGCCGGTCGCCCAACACCGTGGCGGGCAGCAATGCCCACCCGGAGCACGGCACGAAGGCCCACCGCGGAGC
>JBBQZJ010000123.1:0-6852 GCA_038207805.1 Actinomycetales bacterium
TCGCCGCCGCCCAGAACAACGACGTGCTTGCCTTCGGCGGTTATCTGCTCGGAGACGATGTCTCCGGCGCCGGCACGATTCGACTGCACGAGGTACTCCATGGCGAAGTGCACTCCCAGTAGGTCTCGGCCCGGGATCGGCAAGTCGCGGGGCACGGAGGCACCCGTCGCCACGATCACCGCGTCGTAACGACTCTTGAGGTCGTCCCACGCGATGTCGACACCGATCTCGACCCCAGCACGAAATCGTGTGCCTTCGGCCTGCATTTGCCCGAGCCGGGCCTCGATGTGCTTCTTCTCCATCTTGAAGTCGGGGATGCCGTAGCGCAGCAGTCCGCCGATCCGGTCGTCGCGTTCGAACACGGCCACGGTGTGCCCCGCACGTGTGAGCTGTTGCGCGGCGGCCAGGCCCGCGGGACCAGAGCCGACGACGGCGACCGTCTTGCCGGTGAGTCGCTCCGGCGGGTGCGGTGTGACGAACCCCTTGGCAAACGCGTCGTCGATGATCGAGACCTCGACCTGTTTAATGGTCACCGCGGGCTGGTTAATGCTTAGAACGCACGCGCTCTCGCATGGCGCTGGGCACAGACGCCCCGTGAACTCGGGAAAATTGTTGGTCGAATGAAGGCGCTCGATAGCTTGGGCGCTTTCACCGCGCCACGTGAGGTCGTTCCACTCGGGAATGAGATTGCCCAGTGGGCAGCCCTGATGGCAGAAGGGGATTCCACAGTCCATGCAGCGCCCCGCCTGCCGCCGGAGTTGAGCCGAATCCTGCTGCTCGTAGACCTCTTTCCAGTCCATTAACCGGAGCGAAACGGGGCGTCGCGCCGGAAGCTCGCGCTCGGTGTTCTTGAGGAAGCCCTTGGGGTCAGCCACCGGTCACCTCCATGATTCGTGACCAGACGACGTCGCCGTCCGGGTCGAGGCCCTCACTGATTGCCGCCCTGCGGGTTTCGAGTACGGCCGCGTAATCGCGCGGCAGCACCTTGGTGAAACTGGCGACCGTGGCATCCATGTCCGCGAGCATCTCGGCCGCCACTGTCGACCCGGTTTCCTCACGGTGACGCTCAAGCAAGTCGCGCAGAATCTCTACATCGGCGCTGCCCAGAGGGAGCAGATCGAGTTCGCCGGTCTCCAGCGATTCCGAATTGACCCGCTCGGGACGGAGCTTGTGGATGTAGGCGGTTCCACCAGACATCCCGGCGCCCAGGTTGCGGCCGGTGCGTCCCAGAATCACGGCGAGTCCACCGGTCATGTATTCAAGAGCGTGATCGCCAACGCCTTCGACGACCGCTGTCGCGCCCGAGTTGCGAACCAAGAAGCGTTCGCCCACGATCCCTCGGATGAACATGCTGCCCTGAGTCGCTCCGTAGCCGATGACGTTGCCCGCGATGACGTTCAGCTCGGCTTTGAACACACTCAGCCGGTTGGGGCGGATGATGATTTCGCCCCCGCACAAGCCCTTGCCCACGTAGTCGTTACTGTCGCCCTCGAGCCGCAGGGTGATACCCGACGGCATGAAGGCACCCAGGGACTGACCGGCGGTGCCGGTCAAACTGACGTCAATCGTTCCCGCGGGTAGTCCGTGCTCCCCGTGCCGAAGCGTTACTTCGTGCCCGAGCATGGTTCCCACCGCTCGCTCCGTATTGCGAATGGGCAACTCGATCTTCACCGGCACGCCGTTTGCGAGCGCTTCGGTCGACAACTCGATGAGCTGGCGGTCAAAGTGCTTGTCAAGTTCGTGGTCTTGCGCGACACGGTTGGTGCGTGGTTCATCCTCACCAAATTGCGGACCGACCAGGATGGGCGTGAGGTCGAGCCCGTCGGCCTTCCAGTGCTCCATGGCCCGATTGACGTCGAGCAACTCGCGATGGCCGATGGCCTCCTCGAGGCTGCGGAAGCCAAGTTCTGCAAGATACTCGCGCACTTCCTGCGCGAGGAACTCGAAGAAGTTGACGACAAACTCGGGCTTGCCACTGAATCGCGCTCGCAGCTCCGGGTTCTGCGTGGCGACCCCCACCGGGCAGGTGTCGAGGTGGCAGACCCGCATCAGAACACAGCCGGAGACTACGAGCGGAGCGGTGGCGAAACCGTACTCCTCGGCTCCTAACAGCGCGCCAATAATGACGTCGCGCCCGGTTTTCATCTGTCCGTCGACCTGCACCACGACGCGGTCGCGCATCCCGTTGAGCATCAACGTCTGCTGCGTCTCGGCGAGTCCGAGCTCCCACGGGGTACCCGCGTGTTTGAGCGAGTTTAGAGGGCTGGCACCGGTGCCGCCATCGTGCCCAGAAACCAGCACTACGTCGGCCTTCGCCTTTGTCACTCCCGCGGCGACCGCGCCGATGCCGGATTGGCTCACGAGCTTCACATGCACTCGTGCGTCGGGATTCGCGCGTTTCAGGTCGAAGATGAGCTGCTTGAGATCCTCAATCGAATAGATGTCGTGATGCGGCGGCGGCGAGATAAGACCCACGCCCGCCGTGCCATGCCGAGTGCGCGCAATCCACGGGTAGACCTTGCCGGCCGGCAACTGGCCGCCCTCACCGGGCTTCGCGCCCTGCGCCATCTTGATCTGGATATCAGTAGCGTGCGTTAGGTACATGCTGGTGACGCCGAAGCGACCCGACGCCACCTGCTTGATCGCGCTGCGCCGTTGCGGATCGAGAAGACGCTCGACGTCCTCGCCCCCCTCGCCCGTATTAGATCTGGCGCCCAGTTGGTTCATAGCAATCGCGAGGGTCTGGTGCGCCTCTTGGCTGATCGACCCGTAGCTCATTGCGCCGGTGTTGAAACGCTTGACGATTGATGCGACCGGCTCGACTTCATCTATCGGCACCGGATGGCGCACCCCGGTGCGCAGCCCGAACAGCCCACGCAGCGTCATCAGCGACTCGGCCTGATTGTCGACGAGCGCGGTGTATTCGCGGAAGATGTCGTAGCGACGCGATCGAGTCGCGTGTTGCAGGCGGAAGACAGTATCCGGGTTGAACAAGTGGGGCGGCCCATCGCGACGCCACTGGTACTCGCCGCCGGTGGCAAGGCGTTCGTGGGCAATGATGGCGCCGTCCTCGGGATAGGCGGCGGCGTGTCGCGCAGCATTCTCCGCGGCAATGACCGCCATCCCTACGCCGCCGAGCAAACTCGGAGTGCCGGTGAAATACTCGTCGACGAAGTCTTGGGCAAGGCCGACCGCCTCGAACGCCTGGGCGCCGGCGTAGGAACCGACCACCGAGATCCCCATCTTCGACATGATCTTGAGCACGCCCTTGCCGAGCCCCTTGATCAGGTTCTTGACGGCCTTCTCCGGCGTCAGCCCCTGAATCATGCCACTACGCACGAGTTCCTCGGCAGTCTCCATGGCGAGGTAGGGGTTGATGGCCGATGCGCCGTAACCGATGAGCAGCGCAACGTGGTGCACTTCGCGAACGTCGCCGGCCTCGACGATCAGGCCCACCTTCATGCGATTCTCGGCGCGGATGAGGTGGTGGTGAACCGTCGCCAACATGAGCAGTGACGGGATGGGCGCGTAGTCCTTGTTCGAGTCACGGTCGGACAGGATGATGAACTCGGTCCCATTGGCGATTGCTTCGTCGACCTCAAGGCACATCTTGCTCAGGCGCTTCTCCATCGCCCGCGGGCCCTTGTCGACGCGGTACAGGCCCTTAATGGTTGTCGCAAGCGCTCGCTCCGACCTCGGGTCGATGTGCTGGATTTTCGCTAACTCGTCGTTGTCGATAACGGGAAACTCGAGAGACACCTGGCGAGCGTGCTCCGGCGTTGCGGTCAGAAGGTTGCGCTCCGGCCCGAGGCCCAGACGCATTGACGTGACAACTTCCTCGCGGATCGAGTCCAGCGGCGGGTTAGTTACCTGCGCGAACTGCTGGGTGAAATAGTCGAACAGCAACCGAGGGCGCTGCGCCAACACAGCGATCGGCGTGTCAGAACCCATTGCGCCCAACGGCTCCGCCGCATTCTGCGCCATCGGTGTCACGAGGATCCGCACTTCCTCCTCGGTATACCCGAACGTGCGCTGACGGCGGGTGACGCTGGCCGGGGTGTGCACGATGTGCTCGCGCTCCGGAAGGTCTTTCAGCGCGATGCGACCCTGCTCGAGCCATTCGGCCCACGGTTCGGAGGCGGCAAGCTCGGCCTTGATCTCGTCGTCCTCGATGAGACGACCCTCGGCAGTGTCGACGAGAAACATCTTTCCGGGGCGAAGGCGACCCTTGCGCACGACCTTGGACGGGTCGATGTCCAGCACGCCGATCTCGCTCGCGAGAACAACTAGACCGTCATCAGTGACAAGGTAGCGACCGGGGCGAAGACCATTGCGGTCGAGAGTCGCGCCGACCAGCGAGCCGTCAGTGAACACCAGAGCTGCTGGTCCGTCCCAGGGCTCCATGAGCATCGAGTGGTACTCATAAAAAGCCTTGCGGGCGGGATCGATCTCGGTCTGGTTCTCGTATGCCTCGGGAACCATCATCATCATCGCGTGCGGAAGCGACCGGCCGGCGAGGTTGAGAAGTTCCACGACCTCGTCGAACGATGCCGAATCGCTCGCGCCCGGGGTGTTGATGGGCAAGAGCGATGGGATGTCGCCCAGCACGTCGCTGGCGAGTTGCGACTGTCGCGCTCTCATCCAGTTGCGATTTCCCTGCACCGTGTTGATCTCGCCGTTGTGGGCGATCATGCGGAACGGCTGTGCGAGCGGCCATGAGGGGAACGTGTTGGTGGAATAGCGAGAGTGCACGAGAGCGAGCTTGGAGACAAATCGTTCGTCTGACAGGTCGGGGTAGAACGGCTCCAGTTGAAGCGTGGTAACCATGCCCTTGTAGACGAGCGTGCGCGATGACAGCGAGGGGAAGTACGCGTTCAGTTCGCGCTCGGCGCGCTTGCGAAGTCGGAAGGCCTGCCGTTCAAGCGCGAGGCCCTCCGCGGTGAGTGTGCCCTCGGCGATTGTCGACTGAATGAAGACTTGCTCAAAAGCGGGCATTGCCCCTCGGGCCAGGTTGCCCAGATTGCTCGGTTCCACCGGCACGGTGCGCCAACCCAGAACGGTGAGGTGTTCCTCACCCGCGAGTTGCGCGAAACCGCGCTTGACTTCGTCACGCTCGGCATCGTCGGTGGGCAAAAAAACCATGCCCACTGCGTAGCGACCTACGGCAGGGAGGTCGAATGTGACAACTGCCCGCAGGAAGGCGTCGGGAATCTGGGTGACGATGCCGGCCCCGTCACCCGTTCCGGCATCCGACCCGACAGCCCCGCGATGCTCAAGATTGCGCAAAGCACCCAGTGCCGTCTCGATAATGTCGTGCCCGGCGGTTCCGCGCAGGGTGGCGACCATCGCCAGTCCGCAAGCATCACGCTCGTTTCGCGGGTCGTAAAGACCGGTGGCTGATGGCGCTGAGCTAAACCGCTCGAAGGGTGGCGTGAGAGCCATAGAAACCGTCCTCACGTAGTGCTGGTGCTGGGAGGGACGACGGTGGCCCGGGGAGATTTCGGCCCCGGATTATGAGGACGTTGTGCCTGCACCGCTTGTGGCGTGCTGTTCGGATACCTTGGGGGCGTCATCGCCCGGTTCGTCGGTGTCCGAGTAGGTCGCTTCCGACTCTACAGCACCGGCAGGCCCGCGACCGGGCAGGTAGGCGCTCGGCTCACGCCCCGGGTGTCTGCGGGCCTGGACGACGTACAGAATGAGACCCACGACGATCGCGGCGATTGCTCCCCATTGGTTGGAACGCAAGCCGAGAAGCACGTCACTGGGATCGACTCGGATGCCTTCAAAGAAGAACCGTCCGATCCCGTACCAGATCATGTAGAGCGCCCACACTTTGCCCCACTGGAGTCGAGCCTCGGAATCGCCCACCGGTACCGGAACGCTGAAGCCTGCAACGGTCCTACGAACCAGACGGAACTGGCGTTCCATGGCAACAAGAAAGACGATTCCCACGACGTTCCAGATCATCTCGTATAGGAAGGTCGGGTGAAAGAGCGTGCCTGCCGGAAGTCCCACAGGGAAAGCTGGATTGCTCGACTCGATCTCGTGCCCCCAGGGAAGGTCGGTCGGCAGACCGAACAGCTCGTGATTGAAGTAGTTTCCGAGCCTTCCCATCGCCTGAGCCAGAAGCATCGCCGGCGCGAGTGCATCCGCGAACGTCCAGTACCTGATGCCCGCGAGGCGACACCCGATGTACGCCCCGATCGCTCCGCCGATCAGCGAGCCAAAAATCGCATTGCCGCCCGACCAAATCGCGTAGACGCTGTTCGGGTTGAGAACGCCGTCGACGTACAGGCTCCATGGTTCGTTGCCGGCATAGAAATAGTCGCTCAGGTGAGTCGCTACGTGCCACGCCCGCGCGCCGACGAGCCCAAGCGGCACGGCCCAGATAATGACGTCGAGAACAACACCGGACTCGACCCCTCGCGCCTTAAGCCGCGAATTTACCCAGATTGTCGCGGCAATTATCCCGGCGAGGATGCATAGCGCGTAGCTGCGAACCTCGAGAACCTGATTTTCCGCCACAAACGGCAGGATCGAGTGGAGCCATCCCAGCGGAATCGTCACCGGAATTTGCCACGCGTCAGGCGGGCTGGGGATGCTGAACGGCAGGAGCGACAAGGCCGGTCACCTTTCTGCGAAGGGTTGCGAACTACGCGAGTCTAGTACCGGCGGCCAACGCCGCCGCTGTGCGCGCTACTGCAGGGACGCCGCCCTCCGTGAGTGCGGTGACGAGGGCCGAGCCGACAATCGCGCCGTCAGCGTATTCGAGAACCTCACGCACCTGATCCGCTGTCGATATTCCGAGGCCGACACAGGTGCTTGTTGCCCCCACCGTGCGCAAACGGGCAA
>JBBQZJ010000124.1:0-6797 GCA_038207805.1 Actinomycetales bacterium
GGCCGGACCCGAGGGTGCTCGCTGGCCCGACGGCGACGTGGGGCAGGTTGGCGCCGCCGGGGCGGCCGGGCCGATGGGCGCCACCGGTTCGGCTGGGCCGATGGGCGCGGGGGGTGTGCTGGTGGCATCCGCTGCTCTGAGCTCGGTGACGCTGGTGCTACCGGCGGGCACGTGGCGTATCGACTCGTATTCCACCATCGGAACGAGCGACCAGATCCTTCTGAGCTGCGATTTCTTCGTGACAGGGGCGCCACCCACCGAAACCATCAAGGTCGAGCAAGGGCCGACCGAAACCGAGACCTACACCTCGACCAGGGTCGTCACACTCTCGGCCGAAGCGACGGCGGTCAGCGCGTGCGCTGCCGACCGCGAAGACGGTATCAAGACTCCGACATCGGTACTCGTCGCCACGGCAATCGCACCGTGAGCTAGCTAACCGCCAAGCAGCTCGTCGAGGCCACTGCCGACGACGTACTCGAAGACGAGATTGGTCTCGGTGTGTGCCACGGCCGGATGATCGGCAAGGTGGGTGATCACAAAGTCGCGCAGGCCGGTCGCACTTTCCGCAGCCACGTGCAGAAGGTAGTCGTCTGCTCCGCCGGTGTGGAAGAAGGCGAGAACGCCGGGCCACGCGGGGGCGGCGCGCCTGAACGCATCCACCTCGGAGCGCACGTGCTTGACCAATTTCACGGAGATGAGTGCCTGCACGGTCATCCCGAGGGCTTCGACGTTGATGTCGGCGTGGTAGCCGCGCAGGTAGCCGTCTTCGCGCAGTCGCTTCAGACGCAGCGCCACGGTGGACTCGGCGACTTGCGCCTCGCGCGCGAGCGCGGAACCAGAAGCTCTGGCGTTGGCGGACAGCGCACGCAGCAGAGCACGGTCTATTTGGTCGATGGATCGTCGGGCATCCACGGCACTTTCCTCGATTCTGGAGGGCTTCTTCGCATATTCTTGCATGTTGATTGAGTATCACCGCAGAACTTGGTGTTCTTGACCCATGCGCGATGATGCCCGACTCGAAACGATTGCCGTTCACTCCGGGATGGATGGCCTCCGCGAGGCCGGCCAGCACGTTCCGCCCATCGACCTCTCGACGACATTTCCGTTGCCCGACGTCGAAACCGGCGGCGACGCCTACGAGCAACTCGCGACCGGCGGCGACCTGTTGCCCGGCCAGTCGGCGGTCTACCAGCGACTGTGGCAGCCCGGAGTCGCCCGCTTCGAAGACGGCCTCGCGGCACTCGAAGGCTCGGATGGCGCCGTTGCGTTTGCCAGCGGAATGGCGGCGCTCTCGGCCTGCCTGATCGCGACCGTCGTCGCGGGCAAGCCGCACATCGTCGCGCTACGCCCCCTCTATGGCGGCACGGACCACGTACTAGAAACCGGGCTACTCGGCACCACCGTTACCTGGGTGACGGCCGACGAGGTCGCCGCGGCGATCCGCCCGGAGACCGGGCTGGTGATTCTCGAGTCGCCGGCGAATCCGACGTTGCAACTGGTCGACATCCGCCGAGTGGTTGCGGATGCCGCCGGCGTGCCAGTTCTCGTCGACAACACGTTCGCTACCCCCGTGCTACAGCGACCGCTCGAATTGGGAGCGACCCTGTCGCTGCACAGCGCCACCAAGTACCTCGGCGGCCACGGCGACGCCATGGGCGGCATCATCGCGACCAACACCGACTGGACCACGCGGCTGCGCCAGGTGCGCGCTCTCACGGGCGGACTACTGCATCCCTTGGCCGCTTACCTGCTGCACCGCGGGCTGCGCACGCTCCCCGTTCGGGTGCGCGCCCAGCAGGACACGGCGGGTGAGCTGGCCCGACGCCTGGGTGCTCACCCGGCGGTCGCCCGGGTGCTCTACCCCGGCCTGCCCGGCCAAGACCCGACGGGACTCATCGGCACACAGAGCGCTGGGGCCGGTTCACTTATCGCACTCGACCTCGGTAGCTACGCTGCGGCGGCGCGCTTCACGGAGTCGTGCGAGCTCATCACCCACGCGGTCTCGCTCGGCGGAATCGACTCGCTGGTGCAGCATCCGGCGTCGCTGACCCACCGCCCGGTCGCCGCCGATGCCAAGCCGGGCGCGGGGATCGTTCGCCTGTCAATCGGCCTCGAACACGTCGATGATCTGTTTGCCGACCTCACGGCGGCTCTCGATGCTGCGCTGCTGGTCGAGGTGGCGGAGCGCGAGCTCGATACTCACAGCGCCTAGGGATGCGTTAGCGCTTCGTAGCCCGCAACTTCGAGATCTCGTACAGCGTCACGCTTGCCGCGATCCCCGCGTTGAGCGACTCGGTCGACGACGAGATCGGGATCGAGACGACCGCGTCACAGTTTTCGGTGACCAGTCGCGACAGACCCTTGCCCTCGCTGCCGACCACGACGAGCACGGGCTCTTTTGCGAGCGCCAGCTCGGGCAACGAAACATCCCCGCCGCCATCGAGGCCGAGCACGAAGACGCCGCGCTCCTTGTAGGCCTTGATCGTCTGAGTCAGATTGCTCGCCATCGCTACCGGCGTGCGTGCCGCCGCGCCCGCCGAGGTCTTCCAAGCCGACGCGGTCAGTCCGACCGAGCGGCGCTGCGGAACGATGACGCCGAGGCCGCCTAACGCGGCAACCGAGCGGATGATCGCGCCCAGGTTCCGCGGATCGGTGATGCCGTCGAGCGCGACCAGCAGCGGCACCTGCCCGCGCGAGATCACCTTGTCGAGAAGCTCCATCGGATGCGCGTACTCATACGGCGGAACCTTCAGCGCCACACCCTGATGCACCGAGTCAAATCCAGCGAGGCGGTCGAGCTCGGGGCGCATCACCTCGAGAATCGGCAGGCCGCGACTCGTCGCCAGCTGAAGGATCTCCTTCACCCGGTCATCGAACTCGATGCGCGCGGCCATGTAGAGAGTGGATGCCGGAATCTTCGCGCGCAGCGCCTCGACGACCGAGTTGCGTCCGGTGACCATCTCGGATTCGTCGCTCGACTTCGGCTTGCGCTGCTGCTGACGTGGGGCATCCGACGAGCTCTGCGCCGGCTTGCGACGGCCACCGGCCGCCTCGAACCGCTCGCCGGCCGCCTTGCGCTTGCCCGCCGGATGATACGGACGATCCTCCGCCTTGGGCGTCGGCTTCCTGCCCTCGAGCGCCTGACGCCCCTGCCCGCCCGAACCCACCTGCGGACCCTTGCGACCCTTGCGCACGGCTCCCGCGCGGGGCGTATTGCTGGGCTTCTTCATCGGTGTGCTCCCTTGAGTGGAGCGTGAGTTCTCACTGCACGCTCCACTGTGTTGCTGTCGGGCCGTCCTCGATCGCGATTCCGGCAGCGGCCAGTTCATCACGGATTCGGTCGGCGGTGCTGAAATCCTTGGCGGCGCGGGCGGCATTACGGTCGGCGATGAGAGCCTCCACGAGACTCGACAGGGCGCGTTCACTCGGTTCGGATGCCGCGGCCGCCCACTGCGGTGAGCCCGGGTTGATCCCCAAAACCTCGACCATCGCGAGCACCGCGCCGCGGGCGGACGAGACCGCTGCGTCATCCCCGGAGTCGTACGCAAGGTTGCCGGCGCGCACCGTCTCGTGCAGCACGGCGAGCGCCTGCGGCACGGCGAGGTCGTCATCCATGGCGGCGGCGAAGGCATCCGGAATCACTTCTTCCACGCCGTGGTCGGTACCGGTCAGGCGGCGCTGCGACCGGTCAAGGAACACCGCGATGCGCTCGAGAGCGGCCTCAGCCTCGACGAGCGCGCCGTCGTGGTAGTCGATCGTCGAGCGATAGTGCGCGGCGCCGAGGTAGTAGCGCACGACGAGCGGTGGAGCGAGTTCGAGAAATTCGGCCGCGAAGATCGAGTTGCCGAGCGACTTCGACATCTTTTGGCCGTTGACGTTGACCAGGCCGTTGTGCACCCAGTAGCTCGCGAACGGGTCGCCCGCGGCGGTCGACTGGGCGAGCTCGTTCTCGTGGTGCGGGAAGCGCAGGTCGAGTCCGCCGCCGTGGATGTCGAACGCGGCCCCCAGATAGCGTCGCGACATCGCGGAGCACTCGATGTGCCATCCCGGCCGCCCATCGCCCCAGGGGCTCGGCCACGCGGCATCCGCCGGCTCGGTGGGCTTGTGACCCTTCCACAGCGCGAAGTCGCGGGGATCGCGCTTGGCGCGCGGGTCGGCGTCCGTGGCCGCCACCATGTCGCCGGCCTTCTGGCGAGTGAGCTCGCCATAGGCAGGCCAACTGCCGGTGTCAAAGTACACGTCGCCCGAGGCATCCGTCGCAGCGTAGGCATGCCCGGCGTCGATCAGCCGCTGGATGATCGCCTGCATCTCGGTCACGCTCGCGGTCGCGCGCGGCTCGTAGGTCGGCGCGAGGATGCCCAGCGCCCGGTACCCCGCGGTGAACTCGAGCTCGTACCGATACGCGAGCGCCCACCACGATTCATCTCCGTCAGCGGCAGCCAAAATCTTGTCGTCGATATCGGTGACGTTGCGCACCAGTGTCACGTCGTACCCGCGGTAGTTCAGCCAGCGCCGCCACAGGTCGTAGACGAGGGCGCTACGCAGGTGGCCGATGTGCGGGCTGGACTGCACGGTGGGTCCACACACGTAGATGCCGGCCTTGCCCGGCTCCAGCGGAACGAAGTCGACCAAGGCAGCGGCCTTCGAGTCGTAGAGGCGCACGGTCACAGCCGCAAGTTTACGGTGCGCGCTCGTTGCGACACGCGCACCCACCCCTCACGGTTGCGGAGGATGGCCCGGTTAACCGGCGGAACGCCGCACCAGCGCCGACGCGATCACCGCGACACCCTCGCCCTTGCCAGTGAAACCCAAACCATCGGATGTCGTGGCCGCGACGCTCACGGGAGCCCCGACGAGCGCAGACAGGTGGCTTTCGAGCTCGCTGCGCCGCACCCCCAGCCGCGGACCGTTCGCGATCAGCTGCACGGACACGTTGCCGACGGCAAACCCCGACCCGGTCACCAGCGCGACCGTCTCGGCGATGAACACCTCGCCGTGTGCCCCCGCGAACCGCGGGTCGTCGGTTCCGAACCGCGACCCAATGTCGCCGAGCCCGCACGCAGACAGTAGGGCGTCGCAGATCGCGTGACACATGGCATCCCCGTCGGAGTGACCGGAGAGGCCCACCTCGTCGGGCCAGTAGAGCCCGCCCAACCACAGCGGTTCGGCGGCGTCGTAGGCGTGCACGTCGATACCGACGCCGGTTCGAGTCTCCACAGTGCTCTCCTGTTCGGCCCGACGCAGGTCGGCGGGCGTCGTGATCTTGAAGGCGAGGGGGTCGCCGGCGACCGACGTCACCGTGCCGCCATCCGCCGCGAACACGGCGGCGTCGTCGGTGTAGTCCTCGGTCGCGGCCGCGTACGCCGCGACGAGGCCCGCGCGCGGGAAGCCCTGCGGCGTCTGCACCGCCACAAGAGCCGAGCGGTCGACGGTCTCGAGCACCGTGGCATCCGCGACCCGCTTGATCGTGTCGGTCACCGGCAGCACCGGGATCACCCCGCCCCCGCTCGATTCGACCGCCTCGATCACGCGCTCGAAGACCTCGAATGGCGTGAACGCGCGCGCGGCATCATGAACAAGTACGGTGTGGATGCCCGGCTCGAGCACCGCGAGCCCGGCCGCGACCGAGCGCTGCCGGGTGTCCCCGCCCGCCACAACGCTGGCGGAGGGCGCAAGCGACTCGGCCTCGGCCACATGCGAGGCCGGAGCGACGATGACCAGTTGCGCGTCCTCCGGCACCGCGAGCAGTGCGTGTGCCAAAAGTGACCGACCGGCTACCGCGGCAAACGCTTTCGGCACGCCAGCACCGAGGCGCGTTCCGGAGCCAGCCGCGACGATGATGACCGCGACTCGGGCAGGCGAAGTGTTCACCTGACAGCAACAGCTAGGAGGCCAGAACCTCGTCGAGAACGGTCGAGGCCTTCTCTTCGTCGGTCTTCTCGGCGAGTGCCAGCTCGGAGATCAGGATCTGGCGGGCTTTCGCGAGCATCCGCTTCTCGCCGGCGGAGAGCCCGCGGTCTTGGTCGCGGCGCCACAGGTCGCGAACCACCTCGGACACCTTGATGACGTCGCCCGAGGCGAGCTTCTCGAGGTTCGCCTTGTAGCGGCGGCTCCAGTTGGTGGGCTCCTCGGTGAACGGGGCACGAAGCACTTCGAAGACCTTGTCGAGACCTTCCTTGCCGATCACGTCGCGCACACCGACCAGGTCGACATTCTCGGCGGGAACCTCGATGGTGAGATCGCCCTGCGTCACATTCAGTTTGAGGTAGAGCTTCTCCTCACCGCGAACGGTGCGCTTCTTCACCTCAGTGATAGTTGCAGCTCCATGGTGGGGATAAACGACTGTCTCGCCGACCTCAAACAACATGCGGGGGTCCCTTTCGAAGACACCTAGTTTACCACAGGGGATTCAAGGTAAGGCTGTCCTAACTCCGACGCCGCCGCTCGCGGTCGGTATGCTGGAGCCGTGAAAACCCGCACTTCTGTGGCACGCGCCGCGGCATCCGTCATATTCGCCTCGGCGTTGCTCGTCGGCACCGCCGGATGCACGTTCTTCACCCCCCAGGCGACGCTCGTGCAGTACGACGCGACCGACGGAGTTTCCGGTCGGGTCGGCACGGTCGATCTGCGCAACGTCGTCGCGATCGCGAACGAAGACGGTAGCGCCATCAGCCTGGTCGTCACGATGGTCAACAGCGGCCCGCGTGAGGCCGCAATGAAGATTCAGTTCGACTCGGATGGCACTCCGACCACGGTTCTCAAGCGGGTTGGCACTGGCGAGGTCGTGCAGTTCGGCA
>JBBQZJ010000125.1:0-6769 GCA_038207805.1 Actinomycetales bacterium
GATTGCCGTGCCGATCCCGTCGGCCGGTCCGCCGAAGTACTCGGCAACGAGTGCGGCAATGACGGCCAGCGAACTGGCGATGCGAATGCCGGTCATCAGGTAGGGCAGCGCAGTGGGCAACGTCAGTATCCGAAACGTCTGACTCCCGCTCGCCGCTGACGCCCGGAGCACATCGCGATGCACCGGACGGGTTTGGCGCAACCCGCGCAACACGTTGATGAACACGGGCACGAAAGCCGCGAGACCCGCCACGGCCTGCCGCCCGAATTGGCTAGACGCCCCGAACATCGTGTTGAGAATCGGGGTGAGCGCAACGATCGGAACGACTGCGATCGCCGCCACCAGCGGGGCCAGCATGCCATCGATCGGTCGGGATGCCGCGGCGAGCGCCGCGAGCACAATCGCCAGAATCGACCCGACGAGAAGCCCGATGAACGCGTTGGTCGCCGTGATGGTCATGTCTTCGTAGATGATCCCCCACCGCAGCGCGAGCTCTGTCAGAACAGCACCGGGCCCCGGCAGCGCACGTGGCGCGATCGCCAGAACATCCACGACAAGCACCCACAGGGAGAGGATCGTGGCACCCACGATTACTGGCGCGACGACTCGCACCCAGCCGGGCGCTCGTGAGAGTTCGGAGTGAGTGCTCATCGTTCGTTCGCCCGTTCGACCGGCACTCCATGGAGTGCTTCGCGCACGGCGGTAACCCGCTCAAAGTATTCGGAAGACTCTCGCAGGGCCTCGCCACGGTCTTCGCCGAGTGCAACCGGCAGGACGTCGGTGATCCGTCCCGGGCGGGGGCTCATCACCACGACACGATCGGAAAGAAAAACCGCTTCGGGGATCGAATGGGTGACGAAGACGACTGCCGCACCGGTCTCGGCGGCGATCCGCGCCAGCTCGGTCTGGAGGTATTCGCGAGTCATTTCATCGAGCGCACCGAAGGGCTCGTCCATGAGCAGCAGACGCGGGCGCGCGGCGAGCGCCCGTGCTATTGCCACGCGCTGTTGCATTCCCCCGGAAAGTTGATCGGGATACCGATCGACGAATTCGGTGAGGCCGACCAACTCGGCTAGCTCCGCGATCCGGGCCATCCTTTCCGACCTCGCGACCCCGTGCAACTCGAGCGGAAGCCCGATATTCGCGGCGACGGTGCGCCAGGGCAGCAGCCCCGCCTGTTGGAAAGCGACGCCGTAATCCTGATCTACCCTGGCCGCGGAGGCGGGCTTGCCGAAGATCTCGATCTGTCCCGACGACGCGCTATCGAGATCGGCGATGAGCCGCAACAGTGTGGACTTGCCGCATCCGGAGGGCCCGATCAGGGAGACAAACTCGCCGGCCTCGACGGTGAGGTCCACCTCGGTGAGCGCGACGACATCCCCGGCCTTCGTGGGAAATGACTTGCCGACCCGCTCGATCGACACCGCCAGACTGCTGTGCTCCGTCATGCGGTCGCCTCTCCTCGTCGATAGTTCTTGAGCCCCGCCCCAACGATCGCGACCGATCCAGCGGCAACGAGCCCCAACGCGATCGATCCGAAGAGGGGGCCCCACGGGGCGGCGGGGTCGCTCGAGGCCTGTCCCGCCAGTTGGATGAGCATCCGACCGATGCCACCGCGCATGCCGATCGACACCTCGGCCACCACGGCACCGACGACTGCGCTGGCCGCGGCCAGACGCAGCGCGGGTAGCAGGTGCGGAACAGCGGCGGGCAACCGAAGACGAATGAGAGTGGCCCAGTACCCGGCCGCATAGCTGCGCATGAGATCGAGATAGATGCGGTCAGGCGCCTCGAGACCACGCAAGACCCCCACGGCAACCGGGAAGAACGACAGGTAGGACGCGATCACGGCGACCGAAAGCCACTGCGGCCACGGAGTACCACCCCGATCGATTTGGCTGCCGATGCTGGCAATAATGGGGGCGAAGGCAATGAGTGGCACGGTCTGGCTCACCACTATCCACGGCAGCAGGCCCCACTCCGCGAGACGCCAGCGCTGCATCACGAGGCCGAGCAATGCCCCCACAGCAACTCCCATGACCCAACCGACTGCGGCTATTCCCAGGGTGAGAAGCGCCGCCGTGATGACCGGCACGATCAGCGGTGGGGTGTCGCCACCGCTCGTCGATTCGCCGAGCCGCGCAACCATGTCCCAGAGGTGCGGCATGGCGCGATCGTTCGTGCGGGGCAGGATCATCACACCAGAACCGGTCTCGCCCGCGATCGCGCCAACGACGAAGCCCTCGCCCGGTCCGAGAAACTTGTAGATCTCCCAGATGGCGAGCAGCGCGAGAACGCCGACCGCACCCCAGAGGGCAGCTACCCGACGTCGGGCGGCACCCTGAGATCGTCGAAGGATCATGCCCTGGCCACGATGTGATCACGCAACGCCGGCATCACACTCTCGCCGTAGACGCGCATCGTCTCCTCTTTGTTGTCGTGCTGGAGGTAGCCGGCAAACTGGTCAACACCCAACTCCTTGAGCGCCATGAGCTTCTCAATGTGTTGAGCTGCTGTGCCGAGAATGCAGAAGCGGTCGACGATCTCGTCGGGCACGAAATCGGTGTGGCTGTTGCCGGCCAGGCCGTGCTCGTTGTAGTCGTATCCCTCCCGCGCCTTGATGTAGTCCGTCAGTGCCTGGGGAACCGCCGAGCCCTCACCGTACTTCGCAACAATGTCGGCAACGTGGTTTCCGACCATTCCCCCGAACCAGCGGGTCTGTGAGCGCATGTGCTCCCGAGACTTCTCGGTGTCTTTGCCGATGTACATCGGTGCGGCGACGCAGAACTTGATGGACATCGGGTCGCGACCGGCTTTCTCCGCGGCATCCCGAACCGTCTTGATCATCCACTCGGCGATGTCGAGATCGGCAAGCTGCAGAATGAAGCCGTCGCCGACTTCCCCGGTGAGCTTGAGCGCCAGCGGACCGTACGCGGCTACCCACACCTCGACCTGGGAGCCCTTCGACCACGGAAACTGCAACTGTGCGCCGTTGTACTCGACGGACCTCGAGTTGGCGAGCTCGTGGATCACGTGGATCGAGTCCCGCAGCGTGGCCAGAGTCGTGGGAGCGCCATTCGTGACCCGAACCGCCGAATCGCCGCGACCGATCCCGATAATGGTGCGGTTGCCGTACATTTCGTTCAGGGTCGCGAAGACGGATGCCGTCACAGTCCAGTCGCGAGTCGCCGGGTTGGTCACCATGGGCCCGACGATCACTCGGTGGGTTTGCGCGAGGATCGCGCTATAGATGACGTACGGCTCCTCCCAGAGCAGGTGCGAATCGAAAGTCCACACGTAATCGAAGCCGTGCTGTTCGGCAAGCTTCGCGAGATGCACCGTGCGCGAGGCGGGCGGGTTGGTCTGGAGGACTGCTCCGAATTCCATCAGATGTGCATCCGTTCGTTTCTGGTCAGACGGGGGGTCATTGCGCGACCTTCGGTGTGGCGGGAGTTATCTTCGGTGTGGCGGGAGTTGCATACAGACGGCGGGAGTTGCAATGCCCGCCAACCGTCGTGTTCTCCCGCCAAACGTGGGTGAAGGGTCGGGATGCCCACTAGATCAGGTACTGCGATAGGCCACGCTTGAGGTACTTGCCGTCGCCCTTCTGCCCGAGGTACTGGTTATTGTCAACGACAACCTTGCCGCGCGAGAGCACGGTATCGACGTGCCCGTCGATCTCGAAGCCCTCCCACGCCGAGTGATCCATGTTCATGTGGTGCTTCTTGCCCTCGCCGTAGCCGATCGAGGTATGCCCATTCGGGTCGTAGATCACGATGTCGGCATCGGCACCCGGTTGGATGACGCCCTTGCGACCGTACAGACCGAACATTCGAGCGGGGGTCGTCGAGGTGATCTCGACCCAACGCTCTAGCGAGATCTGACCGTCAACGACGCCCTGGTAGAGCAGGTCCATGCGGTGTTCGACGGTTCCGATGCCGTTGGGAATCTTGGAGAAGTTTCCCAGCCCGAGGTCTTTCTGACCCTTCATGCAGAAGGGGCAGTGGTCGGTGGACACCATCTGGATGTCGTTGGTTCGAAGGCTCTGCCACATGTGGTGCTGGTGACCCTCCTCCTTCGAACGCAGCGGCGTGGAACACACCCACTTGGCACCCTCGAAAGCACCCCACTCGTCGCTGGATGCGCCCAGCTGGTCTTCCAGCGACAGGTAGAGGTATTGCGGGCAGGTTTCGCCGAATACGTTCTGACCGACGTCCCGGGCGGCGGCGAGCTGCTCGACCGCCTGTTTTGCCGACACGTGCACGACATACAGCGGCGCGCCGGTGAGGTTGGCGAGCATGATCGCCCGGTGCGTTGCCTCTTCCTCCATCTGCCAGGCGCGTGCCACCCCGTGGTAGTAGGGGTCTGTCTTGCCTTGTTCGAGGAGTTGCTTGACCATGACGTCGATAACGGGGCCATTCTCGGCGTGCATCATCGTCATCATCCCGGTCTCGGCCGAGACCTGCATGGCCGTGAACACCTGGGCGTCGTCTGACATGAACACGCCGGGGTACGCCATGAAGAGCTTGAAGCTGGAGACACCCTCATCCGGAAGGCCCCTCATGGCCTGAAGCGAGTCGTCGTTAACCTCCCCGATGATCTGGTGGAAGCCGTAGTCGATCGCGCAGTTGCCGTCGGCTTTGGCGTGCCAGGCGGCCAGGCCATCCATGACCCGCTGACCGTAGGTCTGCACCGCGAAGTCGATGATCGTCGTGGTGCCGCCCCACGCCGCTGCCCGAGTTCCGGTCTCGAAGGTGTCGGACGCCGCTGTGCCACCAAAGGGCAGTTCCATGTGGGTGTGCGCATCGACCCCGCCGGGGATGACGTACTTTCCCGCCGCGTTGATGACCGTGTCGACCGACTTGGCGAGGTCACTACCCAGCACCACGGAGCCGGGCGCCAGCACGCCGACGATGGTTTCGCCGTCGACGAGGACATCAGCTTCGGAGCGTCCGGTCGCGGTGACAACAGTGCCACCCGTGATGAGTGTGGTCGTCATGGCTACGGCTTCGGAATCGACGTGTAGGACTCGGGGCGACGGTCGCGATAGAACTGCCAGTCGTCGCGCATCTGCTGCACCATGTCCATATCTAGGTCGCGGATCAGCATCTCCTCGGTCGTGCCCGAGCCCCGCTCACCGACAAAGTTGCCGCGAGGATCGATCACTTGGCTGGTGCCGTAGAAGTCGACGGCGAGGTCGCCGTACTCGTTGTCCTCCTTGCCGACCCGGTTGGGCTGCAACACGAAGTAGCCGTTTGCGACGGCCGCCGCGGGGCCTTCGACCTCCCACAGCCGGTTGGAGAGACCCGGCTTGGTGGCGTTGGGGTTGAAGACAATGTGCGCACCGTTCAACCCGAGCTCGCGCCACCCCTCGGGGAAGTGGCGGTCGTAGCAGATGTATAGGCCGATCTTGCCGACCGCGGTATCAAACACCGGGTAGCCCATATTTCCCGGACGGAAGTAGAACTTCTCCCAGAACCGATCGAGGTGCGGGATGTGGTGCTTGCGATACTTCCCGAGGATCGTGCCGTCGGCATCCACCATGACCGCCGTGTTGTAGTACACGCCCGTGATGTCCTCCTCGTAGATGGGAAGGATCATCACCATGTTCAGTTCTTTAGCGAGGGCAGCGAAGCGCTGCACGATCGGCCCGTCGGCCTGTTCGGCGTAACGGTAGTACTTCTTGTCTTCGGTGATGCCGAAGTAGGGGCCGTAGAAGAGTTCCTGGAAGCAGATGACCTGCGCGCCCTCTTTCGCGGCATCCCGAGCAAACTGCTCGTGCTTGGCGATCATGGACTCTTTGTCACCGGTCCACGTGGTCTGGGTGATTGCTGCCCGAACGACGGTCATTGGCGGTCTCCTCGCTGATACCTTTTTGTTATTCTCGACCCTAAACATTTCTCGAACGTTACGTAAGTAGAAAACTACGGCGGTTCGCATGAAGTCGGTAGCCCTCGCGATTGAGGAACCCACCCCGCGGGGCATCGCGGCGGCAATTGCACGCCTCATCACGAGCGGAGACCTGGCTCCGGGCGACAGGCTTCCGACCGTTCGCGCGCTCGCTGGCGACCTCGGAGTTAGCCCGGCCACCGTCAGTCATGCCTGGCAAACTCTGTCAGCGAACGGGCTCATCCTCAGCCGCGGGCGCAGCGGATCGGTCGTGCGATCGACCCCGCGGGACTGGCTGCCGCTGCGGTATCGCGGCATGGAGGGCGGAGGGATCGCGCGCCTCGACCTGTCCCGTGGAACGCCCGATCCTGCACTGTTGCCCGACCTGATGGAATCCCTCGGGCGGCTGTCGGGCCGCGCCGACACGGCCAACTATCTCCAGAAGCCCGACATCCCCGAACTGCACGACCTACTGCGCGAACTGTGGCCCGCTCCGGTGGAAGCCCTCACCGTCACCAACGGGGCGCTGGATGCGATCGACCGCGTGTTGGCGAGCGTGACCCGCTACGGCGACCGGATCGTGATCGAGAATCCGACCTTTCCGCCGTTCTTTGACCTGATCGACGCCTACGGGCTGGAGGCGATCGGCGTGGACCTCGACGACGAAGGGATGCGACCCGACGCGTTTCACGCGGCTCTCGCCCACTCGCCGACCGTCGTACTTCTGCAACCTCGAGCGCACAATCCCACGGGCATCTCGATGACACCCCAGCGGGCGCAAGAACTCGCGGGGACACTGGGCCGTAGCCGCACCGCTCCCCGGGCGATCGTCATCGAAGACGACCACTCGGGTTCGATCGCGTCAGCGCCGGTCGTGAGT
>JBBQZJ010000126.1:0-6720 GCA_038207805.1 Actinomycetales bacterium
GAGCTCGTTGGGAAACGAAACCACCTCGCCCCCGCCAGCCTGAGCGATGAGCTCGAGCGTGCCATCCAGCGCCTCCCGCGCCACTCCCGAACGTCGGTGGTCGCGGTCGACGAAGAAGCACGTGATTCGCCACGGTGCCGGCTTGGTCTCGCCCGCGTCATACTGCTTGCGGTGGTAGATGCGCGGCAGTTCGACCGGGCTGCCATACTCGCACCACGCGATCGCGTCATCCCCGTCGAAGACCAGTGCGGCGTGCGCGACACCCTCCGCCACGAGCCGCTGCTTGAACGTCGGACCGTCGTAGTCGGCCTTCACGGTCTGCTCCGTGTCGGAGTGGAAGTAGGAGCAGTAGCATCCGCCCCAGACCCCGTTGTGCTTCTGCGCGAGCGCCAGCCACGCCGGGTATGTCTCGGGGGTGAGCGGTTTGATCACGTGGGATGATGTCGCGGTCACGTCAGGCTCCTCGCGTCGGGGTACCAGTCTGCCCACCGACGCTAACTTTCGACAAGGCCAATCTGGTGACGAGGTCGGCGAGTAGGCTGACTGCCATATCCGCTGCATTCAGTTCGCTAGATGGAGACAGACAATGGCACTCATCCTGAAGAAGGCCAACCAGTTCGCCACCGAACCCCTCGATGTGGGCGACGGCAAGCTCAGCCTGGTCGACGTGATAGCCCAGCCCGACAAGGCACCTTTCACCGGTGGCATTGCCGAGATATGGGATGCCGCGCCAGTGGAATTCGAGTACGACGATGACGCTGCCGTGTGCTTCATGCTCGAAGGCGAGATCGACCTCACGGAGGGCGACGAGACCCACCGATTCGAGCCCGGAGACATCGTGTTCATCCCCCAACAGGCGGGCCTGGTCGTGAGCTGGAGCACGAAGAGCTACGGCAAGTTCGCCTACGTCACCTACCCGCACTGGCGCTAGGCGCTACACCCGCAGTTCCCCACTTCGCATGATCCTTCGCCTCGGGTTCTCGTTTGCGGCGACCATCGGTCTGGCGCTCGCCTCGGTGATCTGGTCGGAGTCGTGGTTCTGGGGTCGGTGGCGCGCCGAGGACACTGCGCTGGGATTCGCGGAGACAGTTCTCGGGTATGCCCTCGTCGTGCAGGTGGTCCGTTTCGTCTGGGATCGGTGGGCGGTAGCGGCATCCGGTTCGGGAGCGTGGCGGCGGATCTTTCTCATCGGCGCCCTCTATGGCTGGCTGGTCGAGGGCGTGCTCGTCACCACCGTGATCGACGATTTGCCCCTCACGGTGGCCAACACCGGACTCTCGTGGCACGCCCTGTTCACCGTGTTGCTGGGCTGGTGGTGGATGCCGCGGCAACTCGCCGCCCCGCTGCGCCACTCCATCGTGCCGCTGGTCGCGGTGGGTGTCGGCGTCGGCGGGTGGGCGAGCTTCTGGAAGTTTGAGGAGGGTGCAACGACCTCGATCCCGGACTACGCCCTCTTCGCCACACTCACGACGATCGGCTATGCGGCGGGCCTTGCTCTGTGGTGGTGGATGCGCGGCCGAGCGCGGCCCGGCCCGCTGGGTACGACTGTCGCGGTGGCGCTGCTGGTGGCGCTCGCCGTCGTGCACGCTTTCGAGCAACCGTTGACACTCATCGGACCGGCGCTGGTCGGAGTCGCGCTGCTTGCGGTTGCAACGACGAGGCCGCGCGCCTCGGAGGTGACGGTGACGCCGGGCCCGGTGCCGGCCGGCCCGGTGCCGATGGGTCCGGCACCCTACGGCTCACTCTGGCGGCTCGCTATCGTTCCGGCCACCGCGATACCCGTGTTCGCGATGATCACCGCTGCGCCCGAGGCGATTCCGACGGGGTGGTTCTTCTTCGTGGTGTCAGTCCCGCTCAGTGCGGCGCTGTTTGTGGTCGCGTGGGTTCTTTCGTTGAGACATCGGGCTTAGCCCCGCCTGACCCGATCCCGGTGAGTAGCATCCGCTGCCGCTACTCGGAGAAGACGACCACCTCGTTGTTCACATCGTCGTACACGAACTGAAGAGCCTGTGAGGTGGCGAACGCGGTCCGCAATTCATCGGGGAGGCTCAGGGCATCGACCCTGAACTGCGTCATTGCCGGAAACGAGCCGGCCGCGCATCCGCCCCTCAGTGCACCGCCGGTGAATGACGACGAGCTGGGGTCCGTAATGTCGGCATCGGCGTAGATGTTGAGGCAACGGTCGACCGTTCCTCCCCCGGTTACTACCACCCGAAGGCCGTAGAACTCGCGAAATGCTTGACGGTCGCTGTAGAAGAAGCGAGGAATTTGGTAGTCGGGATCCACGGTTAATCGCGCGACCTGTTCGGCGCCAACCTGAAGCGGATCCGATTGAACCCGCTGCACCAGAATGAACGACGCCGCGATGACGCCGGCAATGGCGGCAAAGCCGAGAGCAATCAGCACGGTTGAGCGGCGTACCTGCGAAATGCGTTGAAGCAAGTCGCTGCGGGGATTCGGGTTGGCGGATTCGACTTGCTCACCCGGCTGGGCCGGCGCGTGAACAGGCTCGGGACTGGGTTCGACGGCAGCGGGTCCAGCGTCGCGCTGCGCTGCACCATCCTCGAGTTCGCGAAGCCGCTGGAGTGCTTCAGGGTCGATGTGGATGTCGGAGTCTGGCCCGTAGGCCCGCTTGCGCAACTCGTTGAGCTCGTCACGGTTCATCCCGTCCATGCGCCCATTCTCCCAGCCACTGGGGGGCTGGCTGACCCGATTGTCGTGCAAGACGTGTGCTCCGCTAGCCGGTCGCGGGCGTGCTGCGTGCACGCACGTGCATCCGCTCGCCCTGTTTGCCAAACATGCTGAGGATCTCGACCGGGCCGGCGCCCGAAGCCCCAAACCAGTGCGGGTTCTTCGTGTCGAACTCGGCGGCCTCCCCGACACCCATCACGATGTCGTGCTCGCCGAGCACGAGACGAAGTCGGCCAGACAGCACGTAGATCCACTCGTACCCGCCATGCGTGCGCAGGGTCGGCTCGCGGTCCGTGGCCGGGATCGTCATCTTGAAAGCTTGCGGCTCGCCGTGATGCTGCGACAGCGGAGTGAGGATGCGACCGTCGGTTCGCGTTGACTTCTGAAGCACCCGGGGATCGTCGATGCGCGGCGAGGTGACGATCTCGTCGAGCGCGACGCCCAGTGCGGCCACGATGGGCAGCAAAAGCTCGAGGCTCGGCTTGCGCTGCCCCGACTCGAGACGCGACAGCGTGCTCTTCGAGATGCCAGTCGACTTCGAGAGCTCATCCAGGGTCACGTCCTTCTTCTGGCGCGCCTGCCGCAACCTGGGCGCGATCTGGGTCAGCTCGGTCTCGACCCGCTGGGATGTGCTCATGCACCCATGAAAACATTGTGTCCCGGTTTTGGCAACAGAAGTCCCAGCCGGCGGTCAAGTGGTGGGACTGTTGCACCATGAACGAACAGAACCAGCACGACGTGATCATCGTCGGCGGCGGCGCAGCCGGACTGAGCGCAGCACTCGTGCTGGCCCGGGCGCAGGCTCGCGTGCTCGTGATCGATGGCGGCGAGCCCCGCAACGCGCCCGCCGAGCACATGCACGGCTTCCTCTCCCGCGACGGGATGCCCCCGGCCGACCTCCTCGCCACCGCGCGCCGCGAGGTCACCGGCTACGGCGGGATGATCCGCTCGGCGAAAGTCGCGATGGTCGAGACCACCGCACCGGGGACCGTCAACCCAACCTGTGCTGTCACTCTCGGCGACAGCCGAGTCGAAGTCGCCCGTGCCCTCCTCATCGCCACCGGACTCACCGACGAGCTGCCCGACATCCCGGGGGTGCGCGAGCGTTGGGGCGGATCGGTGCACCACTGCCCCTACTGCCACGGCTTCGAGGTGAGCGGCCAGAACGTCGCCGTGATCGGCTCGCCGAACACGGCATTCTCCCTCAAGCAGGCCGGCTTGCTGCGTCGCTACAGCGACCGAATCACGTTCATCACCAACGGCATTCCCCTAGACCCGTCGCAGCGGAACAGTCTCCAAGCGTTTGACATCTCCGTGCTCGACGGCACTGTCGACCACCTCACCGGCACTGCCGGGGCGCTCGACGGCATCGCCCTCACCGACGGAAAGACCGTGCCATCAGAGGCCGTCTTCGTCGCACCCCGACCTCGACCGAACGACGCGCTCCTGACGAGCCTGGGATGCGAGGTCGATAGCGCCACCGGACTCGTAAGAGTCAACTCGACCGGCGACACGAGCGTGCCGGGTGTCTGGGCGGCAGGCAACGTCGTGACGCCGACCGCCCAGGTGATCACCGCGGCAGGGGCCGGCAGCGCAAGCGCGCTCGCCATCAACAGCTGGCTGCTCGAAAGAGATCTCGCTGCCGCAGTCGCGGCGCGACCCTCCACAGAAAGAAGGAACCAACAATGACAACCAACCCCGCCCCCACTCCCCCAGCGCACCGACCCCCGACGGTGCACGCCCGAGCACTCATCACCTGGATCGCAATCTTCCCGCTCGTTACCCTCGGCTTCTACGCCATCGCACCGTTCGCCGCCGACTGGAACCCTGTTCTGCGCGCCCTCGTGCTCTCGGTTGTCGTCGTGCCGGTCGCCGTGTATCTGGTCGTTCCGCAACTGATGCGGATCTACGGAAAGCTGCGCTCGATCCGGGGCTAGCCGTCACCGTCCGGCATCGCCAGATGGGTGCATCTCACTGCACCAGCGCATCCCTAGGATGAGCACATGGCGATGCCGGTTCTGGCTACGAAGCTCTTCGTTCCGCCACCACGCCCGTCAGTCGTCTCGCGTTCGCGGCTTGTCGACCAGCTGCACGCTGGACTGGCATCAGGTCGCACACTCGCCCTGATTTCCGCACCGGCTGGATTCGGCAAGTCCACGCTCGTGAGCGAATGGGTTGCCGAAGCTCAGCGACACGACCCGGAGCTCACCGTCGCGTGGGTTTCCCTTGACGAGGCAGATAACGACCCGCCTCGATTCCTGAGCTACCTCCTCGCCGCACTCCACGGGGCCGACCCAAGCCTCGCCCTCGACTCACTCGACCCCAAGCAGCCGCCGACCGAATTGGTGGCGGCACTGATCAATAAGCTCGCGACCGGCTCGCACAAGCTCGTCTTGGTGCTCGACGACTTCCATCTCATCGAGGATGTGGCCATTCGCGATGCGCTGGCCCTTCTTCTTGACAACCTTCCGCCGCGACTGCACGTGACGCTCGCCAGCCGATCCGACCCCCTGCTGCCCCTCGCCCGGCTGCGCGCCCGCGGCGAGCTGACCGAGCTGCGGGCGGCCGACCTCCGCTTCACCGCCGCCGAGGCCGCGACCTTTCTTGCTCAAGCAACCGGGGTGTCGCTGAAGAACGAAGACGTCGCTGCGCTCGAGTCCCGCACCGAGGGATGGATCGCGGGGCTCCAACTGGCCGCGCTGTCTATGCGAGACCGCGAGGACATCCCCGGCTTCATCGCCGCCTTCACCGGCAGCAACCGGTATGTGATCGACTACCTCATCGAGGAAGTGCTGCACCAAGCGCCGCTCGATGTTCGCGAGTTTCTGTGCGACACATCGATACTCGATCGGATGACTGGCGCGCTGTGCGACGCAGTGACGGGGCAGTCCGGCGGCACCGAGACGCTTCGCTCGCTCGAACGAGCCAACGTATTCATCGTGCCGTTGGATGACACGCGCGAGTGGTATCGCTATCACCACCTGTTCGCCGACGTGCTCCGCTCCCGGTTACTCGCAGACGGCCCTGAGCGCGTTGCGACCCTGCACGTTCGAGCCAGCGAGTGGTACGAAGCCCGGGGCTTCGGCGAGGATGCCGTGCAACACGCGCTAGCGGCTGCCGACTACCCACGCGCGGCTCGACTCATTGAGGCATCGGTGCCCGGTGTGCGCAAGAGTCGACAAGATGGCCCACTGCTTCGCTCACTCACCCGACTGCCCGAAGAAACCATTCGGCGGATGCCCGTGCTCAGCGTCTTCTTCGGCTGGTCGCTTATCGTCGCCGGCGATGTCGACGCGGTCGAGCCCTGGCTTCAGAACGCTGAGCGCTTGCTTGCCGGTGCTGGTGCCGGCGCCGGCGGTGATGGCACGCCGGCGCATGACTCGGCCGACGGTGTCGAATTGCGCACCTTGCCCGTGACCATCGAATTGTATCGAGCGTCACTCGCGCAGGCCAGAGGAGACGTGGCCGCTGTCACCACTCACGCTCAGCGCGCGCTGGATGCCGCCGCGAGTGACGACTACCTGGGCCAGGGCGGAGCGTCCGGAATGCTCGGGCTCGCCGCAGCCGCGCGCGGCGACCTCGAGGAGGGTGTTCGGGCGTTCGCTGCTGCCGGATCCAGCCTGCATCGGGCGGGCAACCTCACGGATGCCCTCAGCACGACCCTCGTGGTCGCCGACATGCTCGTACCACTCGGGCGTTTACGAGAAGCGCAGCGCCGCTACGGGGAAGCGTTGACCCTTGCTCTCGTCGAAGTCGGTGGTGAGCCGCCCACGTCCGACCTTCACTCGGGACTCGCGCTGGTGTTGCGGGAGCTCGATGACCGCGACGGTGCTCGGGCGCAGCTCGATGCCTCGGAGGCACTCGGCGAGCGCGTCTTCTCGAACGAACACCGATTCCGGTGGTTCATCGCGGCGGCCGGAGTCAGCCGCTCTGAAGGTCAGCTCGAGGAGGCACTGGCCCTCCTCGCGACCGCCGAACAGTTCTACCGGGCCGGCTTCTTTCCCGATGTGACTCCCATCGCCGCACAGA
>JBBQZJ010000127.1:0-6677 GCA_038207805.1 Actinomycetales bacterium
TTGTGTTCGCCGGAAGCCCGGCGGCCGCCGTTCCGAGCCTCGCCGCCCTGGCATCCAGTCGCCACGAAATTGCCGCGGTGCTAACCAGAGCCGACTCGCCACAGGGGCGACGAGGCATTCTCGCGCCGACGCCGGTTGCCGACGAGGCCGATCGACTCGGACTGGCGGTGATCCGCGCAAATCGGCTCGTAGGCGACGCTACCGAGCGAATCACCGCGATCGGGCCGGATCTCGGCGTCATTGTTGCATACGGAGGCCTGATCAGGAACCCGCTGCTATCCGTGCCCCGGCTGGGGTGGATTAATCTGCACTTCTCGCTATTGCCACGGTGGCGGGGCGCTGCTCCCGTTCAGCGCGCGATCATCGCGGGCGATGAGAAGACCGGCGCCACGGTCTTCCAGCTCGTGGAGGAGCTCGACGCCGGTGACGTGCTCGGCCGGCTCACCGAACCGATTGGCAAATACCAAACGGCAGGAAACCTGCTCGCGGTGCTCAGCGAATCAGGGGCTGACCTTCTCGTGCGCGCAGTGGATGCGCTTGCCGACGGTACCGCTCGGCCAGAGCCGCAGCGCGGCGAGGTTAGTCTCGCCCCCAAGCTGGCGTTAGCCGATGGGGAGATCGACTGGACACGTCCGATCCACGAGGTCAGCGCGCGCATCCGCGGCGTCACGCCAGAGCCGGGGGCATTCACCGTCGTTGACGGTGCGACTCTCAAGATTCTTGACGCGGCTCCGGCTCGCGACTCCCCGCGGCTCGCGCCGGGGCTCTTTCAGCTTTCCGGCAAGCGGGTCGTGGTTGGTACCGCGACCGAGCCACTTGAATTGCTGACGGTGCACCCTGCTGGCCGCACGGCGATGGATGCCGCCTCCTGGTGGCGTGGACGGGTCATCGGATGAGCGCGCCTCAGCCCGCACGACGCATTGCGCTCGACGTGATCATGGCCGTGAGACAGTCAGACGCCTACGCTAACCTTCTGCTGCCGGTGCGCCTGTCTCGGGCCAAGCTCTCCCCGGCCGATGCCGGTCTGGCCACGGAGTTGACCTACGGAACCCTGCGCATGCAGGGGTATTACGACAAAGTCATTGCTCTAGCGGCTGGTCGCTCGGTGGAAAAAATCGATCCGCCAATTCTTGACCTGCTCCGGATGGCCTGCCATCAGCTGTTGTCGATGCGGGTCGCGCAGCACGCTGCGGTCGACGAATCGGTCCAGTTGGCCAAGACCGTCGGCTCGAACTCGGCGGTCGGATTTGTCAACGGAGTGTTGCGCACGATCACCCGGACCGAGGCAGCCGAGTGGCACGATCGCGTGTTGGCTCAGGCAGGCTCCGGTGAGGAAGCTCTCGCCCTCGGCTATTCGCATCCACTGTGGGTAACCCGTGCTTTTCGTCAGGTGCTGGTTGCGGAGGGGCGTGAAGCCGAACTCGAGGCTCTGCTTGCCGCGGACAATGTCGCTCCGAGGGTGGCCATCACTGCGCTGCCGGGGCACGCTACAGTCGACGAACTTGAGGCATACCCCGCCGAGTTCTCGCCCGTCGGATCCATTCTCGACGGCGGTGACCCGATGCGGCTTCCGGCCGTGCGTGAGGGTCGAGCCCGGGTTCAGGATGAGGGCTCTGCCCTTGCCGCACTCGCCCTCAGTCGCGCACGACCGGTAATCGCGGGTGAACTCTGGCTGGACCTCTGTGCCGGTCCCGGGGGCAAGGCTGCCCTCTTGGCAGCGGAGGCCGCGGCCGGCGGAGCCGTCCTGATCGCCAACGAGCTCATTCCCGCCCGCGCCACCCTCGTGCGCAATGCTTTAGCGGTGTTTGACCCGGCGCCCGAGGTGTGGGAGCTCGACGGCACGACGATCGGGCAATCACATCCGGAGGCGTTCGACCGCATTCTGCTCGACGCTCCGTGCACCGGCCTTGGAGCGCTGCGGCGACGGCCGGAAGCACGCTGGCGCAAGCAGCCGAGCGATGTTGCCGGACTCGGGGTCCTGCAGTCCGCGCTCCTCCGTTCCGCGCTGGCGGCGCTCAGGCCCGGTGGCCTTCTCGCCTACGTCACGTGTTCGCCGCACGCCGCCGAAACCAAGGCGATTGTGGCGTCGGTGCTGCGCGTGGTGCCCGGCGTTGACCGGGTCGATACGCCGGCGGTACTCCAAACGATCGTCAAGGCACCACTGGATCTCGCCGACGCCAGCCATGTGCAGCTTTGGCCGCACCGGCATTCAACCGACGCCATGTTCATCCAGCTGCTGGCTAAGGTGTGACCATGAGCGTGCGCATCAATCCGAGCATCCTCGCCGCTGACTTCGCTAACCTCGAGCGTGAACTCGGACGCATCGCGACGGCGGACTTCGTGCATGTGGATGTCATGGACAACCACTTCGTGCCCAATCTGACCTTTGGCCTACAGATGGTGTCACGCCTGCAGGAGGTTTCGGCCCTACCGCTCGACGTGCACCTGATGATTTCAGACGTCGATCGCTGGGCACCCGACTACGCGAAGGCCGGCGCGGCGTCGGTGACCTTTCATGCCGAGGCAACGGAACGCCCGGTCGAGCTCGCACGAACACTTCGCCGCCTTGGCGCCCGCGCTGGTATCGCGCTCAAGCCCGGCACGGCCGCCGAACCCTACCTCGACCTGGTGCGGGAGTTTGATCAGGTACTCGTCATGACTGTCGAGCCCGGGTTCGGCGGGCAAAGCTTCATGGTTGCCACGATGCCCAAGGTGGCGAAGTTTCGGTCGGCAATTGCGTCGGTTGGCACGGATGTCTGGCTACAGGTCGATGGCGGAGTCGATACCGAAACGATTGGCATCGCACGGGATGCCGGGGCCGACACCTTTGTGGCGGGATCCGCCGTGTTCCGAGGCGGCAACCCTGCCGCCCAGATTGCGCAACTCAGGGCGCTTGCCGAGGCGCACCAGCATCCGCACCCGCAGCGCTAGACCCAATACCCGTCGTGCACTTCGCGTGCGCCGGAGATCGCGACGGGGCCGATGACCTCGGTCGGGCGCCCGCCCTTGGCAAAAATCTCCCGGCAGGTTGTGGCCAGAACCAGGGACGACGACGACGCGGGAAGCATCGAATTCAGCTCGGCCTCGGCGAGCGCGTAGACCACACGAGGGATTTCTGACCAGAAGATTGCCCCGCTGCACATCGCACAGGGCTCAGTGCTCGTGTACAGGGTGGCATGGGCGAGTTGCTCGCGCGACAACACTGCTGCCGCCGCGCGCACGGCGTTAGTTTCCGCGTGTCCGGTCGGGTCATGGTCGGTGACGACCGTGTTGTGAGCTTCGACGGCGACGCCGCCCGGCCCCACGACAATGCACCCAAATGGGTCGTTTCCCGCGGCGCGCGATTGTTCCGCCAGTTCGACAGCGCGGGCGAGATAGGAGTCGTCTGATCCGGTCATGCGCGTGCTCCCGTCATCAAGTCTGCTTGGATAGCAGCATGACAGATTCACCGCGAACCAAGCCAGAAGTCGAGTTCTATGAGGGCCCGGAGCCCAGCGAGCTCGTTGTTATCGACATCGAAGAGGGCACCGGTGTGGTGGCACAGCCCGGCGCTACAGTCGACGTGCACTACCTTGGTGTCGACTTCGAGTCGGGCGAGGAGTTCGATTCGAGCTGGAGCCGCGGTCAATCGATCCAATTCCCACTGGCCGGCCTGATCGCCGGATGGCGGGAGGGGATTCCCGGCATGAAGGTCGGCGGGCGCCGACAACTGATCTGTCCGCCACACCTCGCCTATGGGCCCGCCGGCGGGGGACACCGCTTATCGGGGCGCACCCTCACGTTTGTTATCGACCTGCTGGGGGTCAAGTAGCCAATCCCGGCTCCAGTACCCTTGTGGGGTGAAGACCTTCGATGAGCTATTCGCGGAACTAAGCGATAAGGCTGTGTCGCGCCCCGCAGGGTCGGGAACCGTATCCCTCTTGGACGCCGGGGTGCACGCAATCGGCAAGAAGATCGTCGAAGAAGCGGCAGAGGTGTGGATGGCCGCGGAGTTTCAGAGCGACGACGAGACCGCCGAGGAAGTATCGCAGCTCATTTACCACCTACAGGTGCTCATGCTCGCAAAGGGGATTACTCCGGCGGATGTCTGGCGACATCTCTGAATCGCCCCCACATCCCCTTCGAGCGAGAGAATACTTATGCTGAAAATAGCTGTCCCCAACAAGGGTTCACTGAGTGAAACTGCAGCGGAAATGCTGCTGGAAGCCGGCTACACCGGCCGCCGCGACCCGCGCGCATTGAGTGCGCTTGACTCGCGCAACGATGTCGAGTTCTTCTATCTACGCCCTCGGGACATTGCAACTTATGTCGGTTCCGGCGCGCTCGACGTGGGCATCACTGGCCGCGACCTACTGCTCGACTCGCGCAGCGCCGCTCGCGAAATCGCGGGCCTGGATTTCGGGGAGTCCACGTTCAGATTCGCCGCGGCCCCCGGTCGCTTCACCGATCTCAGCGAGCTCGCGGGGCTCCGGATCGCCACGAGCTACCCGGCGCTGGTTGGCGACTTCCTGGCTCGCAGCGGCGTGCAGGTCACTATGGTTGCGCTCGACGGCGCGGTGGAGTCCGCGGTCAAGTTGGGGGTCGCCGATGCCGTCGCCGATGTGGTGTCCACCGGGTCGACGCTGCGAGCACAGGGCTTGGAGATCTTCGGACCCGTGATTTTGACATCGACCGCCGTGCTGATTAGCGCCAATCCGGATGTCGCGGGAATTTCCACCCTTCAACGCAGGCTGCAGGGTGTGCTAGTGGCGCGCCAGTACGTTCTCGTTGATTACGACGTACCGCTCGCTCTGCTGGAGGAGGCAACCGCTATCACTCCGGGGCTCGAGTCGCCGACCGTGTCCGCGCTCCACGACCCGGAGTGGGTAGCCGTGCGGGCCATGGTGCTCAAGGCCGACGCAAATCACGTGATGGACGAGCTATACGAGGTCGGCGCGCGCGCGATTCTTGTGAGCGCGATCCACGCTGCACGGATCTAGTCATGGCAGTAGCAGTGCGAGTCATCCCGTGCCTCGACGTCGCCGACGGGAGGGTCGTCAAGGGAGTCAATTTCCTCGAACTGAGGGATGCCGGCGATCCGGTCGAACTAGCGCGCCGCTATTACGAGCAGGGCGCTGACGAGATCACCTTTTTGGATGTGACGGCAACGGTCGACAATCGAGCGACCACCTACGACGTCGTTCGGGCCACCGCTGAGCAAGTGTTCATCCCGCTCACGGTCGGTGGCGGTGTACGCAGCACCGACGACGTCGGCAGACTACTTGCCAGCGGAGCAGACAAAGTCGGTGTCAATAGTGCTGCCATTGCTCGTCCCGAACTGCTGGGCGAGATCGCCGATCGATTCGGCGCCCAAGTGCTCGTTCTGAGTCTGGATGTGAAACGACGGGACGGCCGATTCATCGTGACGACGCACGGTGGCCGAATCGAAACCGACCTCGATGCCCTCGACTGGGCACGGGAAGCCATCGAGCGTGGTGCCGGGGAACTCTTGGTCAACTCGATCGACGCCGACGGCACGAAGCGGGGTTTCGATCTCGAGCTCGTTGCCGCAATGCGGCAGGTCAGCACGGTACCGGTTATTGCCAGTGGCGGCGCCGGGGCGGTGGGTGACTTCGCGCCGGCACTCGCGGCGGGCGCCGACGCCGTGCTGGCGGCATCCGTGTTCCACAATGGTGAGCTGACGGTAGGCGATGTGAAACACGCGCTCAAGGATGCTGGGATGCTGGTGAGATGACCGAACTTACGGATGCCACCGCCGGCGCGGTTATCGACCGCGCAGTCTTCGGTGCCGACGGCTTGCTGCCCGCGGTGATTCAGGACGCGCAGAGCCTCAGGGTACTCATGGTCGGCTACATGAATGCCGAGGCACTGCGTCGCACCCTTACCGAGGGCCGCGTCACATTCTGGAGCCGCAGCAGGGCGGAGTACTGGCGCAAAGGCGACACGAGCGGAAATCGGCAATTCGTGCGGTCCGCGGCGTTCGACTGCGACGCCGACGCAATTCTGGTGATGGTGCACCAGCACGGTGCGGCATGCCACACCGGTGCGCTGTCCTGTTTCGACGTCGACCCGCTCGAGCCGACGGTGGGTGCGAGGGATGAATAGCACGACGACCCTCCGGGATTTTGAAGCGCGGATCGTGGCCGGCGATCGGGTAGTTCCGGTTATTCGGGAGTTGTTTGCCGACGGCGAGACCCCTGTCGGAATTTACCGAAAGCTTGGCGCGGGCAAGCCGGGTACCTTTCTCCTGGAGTCGGCCGAGCAGGGCGGAATCTGGTCGAGGTTCTCCTTCGTCGGAGTCTCCAGCTTCGGCGTTCTCACTCAGACCGGCGATGCCGTTACCTGGCTCGACTACGGTCTCTCCGAGGAACGAGCCCTAGGTTCCGAGCATCCGACCGGCCCGCTCGATGCACTCGCACACCTCTACGAACGGTGGAGCACTCCACGGGTGGATGGGCACCCGCCTCTCACCGGCGGTCTCGTGGGCTTCATTGGCTGGGAGGCGATTCGGCAGCTTGAGCGGTTACCAAATATCCCGCCGGCAGACTTCACGGTTCCCGGGCAAGCGTTGAGTTTTGTGAGTGAACTCGTGGTGCTCGACCACCGGTTCGGAACTGTATTGCTCATCGCCACCGCTCTCAACGACGGTCACGGCGACACCAGTGACCTGTGGGCAG
>JBBQZJ010000128.1:0-6630 GCA_038207805.1 Actinomycetales bacterium
GGGATGCCCGCCAGGTCTGGTTCGTCGTGGCCGCGAACGCGCTCACCGGGGCTACTGCGCTCATGGTGTGCGCGGGCACGGTGCTGACCTTTGGGCTCGCGTGGGTGGCTGCTGGCCTCTGCCTCATTGCACTTCTTCGCACGTACCCGAAGCTCGCCCAGGCCCGGGACGGGGTTCGCCGCACGGCTCGCAACCTGGCTATTGGTGATGGAGTCTTGCTTGCGGGGCTCGCTGGAATTCTGTTCATTGCCGGCGGCGACATCCCGCTGGCCGAGGTCGGCACTGTGCTCACGGGATCCCCGATCGGGGTGAGTGCGCTGCTCGCCGTGCTTCTCGTGGTGCCCGCGTTGGCGCGCTCCAGCCAGGTGCCGTTTCACGGGTGGCTGCCATCGACGCTCGCGGCGCCCACCCCGGTATCAGCCCTCATGCACGCCGGCGTGGTCAATGCCGGCGCCATCCTGATCGTGCGCTTCTCGCCCCTTGTGGGCGAGTCCACGCTCGCCATGTCGCTGATCTTTGCGGCGGGCGCGGTGACGGTCGTGTACGCCTCGATAGTGCGTTTGGTGAAACCCGACGTGAAGGGTCGTCTCGTTTTCTCGACCATGGCCCAGATGGGATTCATGTTCCTGGCCTGCGGATTGGGTGCCTACTCGGCGGCCGTGTTCCACCTGGTTGCGCACGGGCTCTTCAAGTCGGCGTTGTTCTTGGGCGCGGGGTCCGGCGTGAGCCGCGAGGCGAGCCAACGAATCTGGCCGGCGCGGCGAGTACCGCGCCCGATGCAGGCCGCGGGCGCCATCCTGCTCGCCGTGGTCATTCCGATCGCCGCGATCCTTGCGGCCCGCACCGTGTTGGCGATCGAACTGCCCGCATCGAGTCAGGGCCTCCAACTCTTCGTTGTCTTCACTGCGGGGGTCGCGCTGGGAACGGCACTCTGGACACACTTCACCGTGACCACCGCAACACTCGGCGCCCTCGCGATCACCGCCCTCGCCTTCGGGTATTCCGCCCTCATCGCCGGCTTGGATGTCGTGCTGAACTTGGCGACACCGGTCGGCGCGGTCGGTGCGGTTTGGCTCGCGCTGCCGGCGGCAGCCCTGCTTGCCCTTCAGCTGCTGGGTACCGGTGTCGCCCGCGGCGCAACCTCGTGGCTCTACGCGGTCGCCCTCGCCGCGGGCACCCCCGCCGACGCACTACGCCCCACGCCGCTGACCGTTCAGAAAGGATCCATCGCGTGAGCCTGCAGATCAGGGCATCGGTTGCCCGCGCTACCAAAACCGTTGTGCCGCTGTGGCCGCTGTCATCGTTTATCGCGGTCAACCCGATGGGCGCTCACGAGGCGGAGCGTTTCGACGACATCGCGCCACTTCGCCCGCGGGCCGCGTTTCTTGCCGACTTCCGAGCCGGACGCATCACCGAGCGGGACCTCGTCGCGGCGGTGCTCGAGCGCGTTCCCGAGCTCGCAGGCGCGCAACCAATTTCCTTGGGTGACGCCGAATGGTCACCTGCTCGCCTGATAGCGACCGAACTGATTCTCGACGAGGCGAGCTCGCTCGAGACTGTTCTGCGCAGCGGCGACAAAGTCGATGAGCTGACGGTGAAGTGGCTTTCTGCCTACCTTGATCCGCATCCGTTGTGGAGTATGCCCAACCGCGAGAAGGGTTTCTGGGGCGCCTGGAAGTCGCTGGCTCGCCACGACCCGCAGCTGCCAGCGTCAGCTCGACGCCGGATGCGGCAGTTGCCCGACAGCGCCGACGAAGCGCTCGAGTTAGCGTTGACTCGGCTGGGGGTTCCGAGTTCGGCGACGGACATGTTCCTTCGCCACGAGGCCGAGACCTCCCCCGGCTGGCTCGCCCACGTGAAGTGGCGTGCCGAACATCGCGCCGACATCGACCTCACGTCGTACCTTGCCGTGCGACTGACCATTCGGTGGGCGCTCGATATGCCGGCTCGGTACCCCGCCAGTGAACCGGCCCCGGAGGCCGGTGCGAGTGTCTGGGACCGCGTCGACCTGCTCGTACCGCGGCTCACCGATGAGGCCCTGCCACCGCACACTCGTGCGCAGATCGGCCATCTCCTCGCCCTGCATCCCCCGCAGAATCACACCGCGACCTGGCAGAACGCGTACGAGCAGCACTACCGTCGCGCGCTGGTGCAGTCGATATCGACGAGTGCCTCCGAGTCGCCGGCACCCGAGGTGCAAGTGGTGATGTGCATCGATCCCCGATCGGAAGGGATGCGCCGCCACCTCGAGGTCGACCCCGCGGTCGAGACCTACGGTTTCGCCGGATTCTTCGGTGTACCCATCCGGTTCGCGCACTACAACGCGCGGGCCGGGGTCGACTCCCTGCCGGCGCTGCTGTCGCCGCGGCACACCGTGACCGAGAGCCCCCGCGACGTTCGGGGCGCCCGCGGTCGGGTCACCGCGCTCCGCGTTCGGGATGCCGTCGCCGCCGGCCTGCACGCCAGCGAAACCGTGCCCGCGGCACCGTTCGCCCTCGCCGAAACGCTCGGCTGGTTCTCCGGCGCGGCCACGCTGGCACGCACGCTGATGCCGGCCACAACTGCGCGGGCATCCGAACGTCTGCATCGTCTCACCACACCGGAGCTTGCGACTGACGTCACGGTCGCCGATGCATTCACGCTCGAGGAGCGGATCGGTCTTGCCGAGAACGCCATCCGCATGATGGGTCTGCGCCGACTCGCGCCGCTCGTGGTGCTGACCGGTCACGGCTCGACCAGCACGAACAACCTCTACCAGTCTGCGCTCGACTGCGGCGCGTGCGGAGGCAACCCGGGCGCGGCCAACGCGCGGGCAGCAGCGGCGATCTTCAATGACCCGGCCGTTCGTGCGGGGCTCGCCGATCTCGGGCTCCCCGTTCCGGCCGAGACCTTCTTTGTGGCTGCCGAGCACAATACAGTCGCCGACCACATCGACATTCTGGACTCGCACCTGATTCCGGCATCCCACGCCAGCATCGTGAGACGTTTTGTCGCGGCCCAGTCGACTGCCGGCGATGCCTTGGTTCTCGAGCGGGCAACCCAGTTACCCGGCGCGGGGCGCCACGGGGTCGATCGGCTGCGCGCTCGGGCACACGCGTGGGCGGAGGTCTACCCGGAGCTCGGGCTCGCGGGCAATGCGGCGTTGATCATCGGGCCGCGCGAGATGACGCGGGGCGTCGACCTGGAGCGACGGGTGTTCATGCATTCGTATCGCACCGAACTGGATCCGGACGGCTCGGCCCTGGAGACGATCATGACGGCACCTCTTGTGGTCGCACAGTGGATCAACCACCAGTACTACTTCTCAACCGTCGACCCCGAGCGCTGGGGTTCCGGAACGAAGACGGTGCACAACGCGATCGGAACGCTGGGCGTAATCAGCGGTCAGACCGGCGACCTTCGCCTCGGGCTTCCGCTTCAGTCCGTTGCCGTCGGCGACGCAGCCCTGCACGAACCGCTTCGGTTGAGTGTGTTGATTGAGGCGCCCCTCGATCGAATCGGAGCCATCATTTCGCGCAATCAGGTGCTGAGGCACCTGTTCGATAACGACTGGATCACCCTCACCGCCCGAGACTCCGCCGACGCCCCGTGGCGCCGCTACGGCGGTTACGGGTGGACCGACCTCACCGACACAAGAACAGAAGGAGCGTAAACAATGGATGGCCTCACCAAGATGACTCGCGTGGAGATTGTGATCTCCGGGCGCGACGCACCCTCGATTCGTGAGCTGATCACCTCGGCGGGCGCGACGGGTTACACCGCCGTATCCGGGGTTTCCGGGATCGGTCACCACGGCTCGCACTCCGGAGCGCTGCTGTTCAACGAGTACGACACGTTGACCATGCTGATCACTGTTCTGCCGGTCGAGAAGGCTGCCGCGCTGATCGGTGCCGTGCGCGGCATGCTCGAAGGCGGCCCCGGTGTCATGTTCGTGGCCGACACCTATGTAAGTCGGCCGGACTACTTCGAGTGATCAGACCTGGGGGGCCGTACGACGGCGCCACGGTCGTCTTCGCCACCATGCACGGCAAGGAGGCCTTGGCCCGCGAACCGTTTCGCGACATCCTCGGGGCCGAGGTCGTGGCGGCAGCGGGTCTCGACACCGACCAGTTCGGCACGTTTGCCGGAGAGATCGAGCGCACGCTCAGCCCCCGCGCCGCCGCGCGAGTCAAAGCGAGGCTCGGGATGCAGGCGGCCGGCTCGTCGTATGGGCTCGCCTCGGAGGGGAGCTTCAGCTCGAGCTTCGGGTACCTCGTAGAGCACCACGAGATTGTGCTGTTTATCGACGAGCGCCTCGGCCTCGAGCTCGTGGAGGGGCAGGTACTGACCTCCCCGCTGCCTGCGGCCCGCTCCGTTGATTCGATGGAGGGCGCTGTTCGCTACGCTGCGGCGATCGACTTCCCGCGGCAACGTGTCGTGGTTCGCAGCGCGACCGCCGGCGCCGTTCTAGACAAGGGGTCGGGCACGCTCGGCGAGCTCCTCGCCAGCGTAGATGCTGGCATCGAATCGGAGGGGCGCGTCACGCTCGAGCCGGACTTTCGAGCTCACTACTGCCCTAGCCGCGCCGAGGTGATCGCCTCGTTGGCCGCCCGCATGGCGCACCGGCTGGCGACGAACTGCCCGGCCTGCAAAACCCCCGGGTTCGGCCAAGTCGACGTCGAGCGCGGGCTCCCGTGTCGCGACTGTCTGCTGCCGACACGAACGATCGCTGCCGACATTGCCGGCTGTGGGCGCTGCGACTTCACCTCACGGGCACCCCGGCCCGACCGCTACGCCGACCCGGCGTGGTGCGATCACTGCAACCCGTAAGGGAACTCCCAATCGTATCTAGAGCAAAGTTGGGCTACTTGACCTCGGTCGCTCGCAGTTCGGCAATCTGAGCCTCGATGTTCGTCAGGTCTGCGGGGACCGCAAGGCCGCACTCGTCGAGTTCCTGCGCCACCTGCAGGGTCAGGCCGGCCTTTCCCGCCGTGTGGGCGTCAGAAACAGTTCCCTGATAGATCTGGTTGTCCGCCGACTCTTGGTTTACCGCGGAGGCGTCGGCACACAGGTGGTACACCGTGCCGCTCAGAGTCCAGGTGACCGCGTTGCCGCCCGTGAGCTGTTCGACGATTGAGGTGTAGTCGCCGATCTGGCCCTCGTTTGCCACCTGCTGCGCAGTCTCATCCTCGACCGAGTTGGGACTGAAGTCGGCGCTGGCAAGTCCTGCGACGATGACCAACACGATCGCGATGGCTCCGGCAATGCCCTTCTGCTTACCGTCCATGTTCTTGTTGGTGAAGATCAGGATGATCAGGGGCAGGAACGCGATGATCGAAATGATCACACCGAGCTGGTTCTGCACGAAGAAACGCACGGGCTCGGACTTTTTCGCCGGATCGAGGTCATTGGCCCGCTTCCAGAACTGAGAGCCAACGATCGCGAACACCGCAATGAGCACGAGCACGCCGATAAGTACCCACAGGAACCAACTCTGCGTCGTGTCTTGGCGCAGCAACCAGAAGATCGCGAATGCTTCAATCCCGATCGCGATAACCCACCCGATCACGGCGATGACGCGGAACACCGTCGCCTTACTCTTGGCCTCGGGCGTCGGCTTCCACACGGCGTCGGTGTTGTTCTTCACCGCGTCTTCAGCGAGCTTCTTCGCCTTTTCGGTCGGCTCCTTCTTCGGTGCCTGAACGACCTTCTTGCCGGTTCGGCTCGTGTCTTCCGCCATTGTCAACGCCTCCGTAGGACTTCATCAGGACAGCTAGATGCTAGTCGTTGGAACAGGCTCGGGGCACGAAACGTCACGCCACGAGCAACTCCCTGCTCTCGATGAGGTAGCGAGAGTAGGCCGTGATAGTGAGGAACGTGGGAAAATCGTCCTCACTTTAAGTGCGGAGACGGAGGGATTTGAACCCTGAATGACGAAATCACGTCGGCTCATGTTGAGTCATGTGGCCAGTAATTCGCTGGCGTTCTGGATCACCTCGACAGCCTTAGCTCACATGGATCTTCAACCGAATGTTGCCATTCTGTTGCCACGCCGATCCACAAGATCTCTGTGTGATGTATCAGGACATACCTGACAAAACTGCATCAGGACATCTCTGACAGTTCCTGCATCAGGACATCTCTGACATTCAGAGGGTTCTGGGTTGTCGTCCTCGGGGTCGACCGGAGCGGACGTATTTGGGTCCGGGTTTCGGCCAGCGGTGTTGCATGAGTTCGGTGCCCTGGTCATCGAAGATCAGCAGGTGCTGGTCGGTCTCGACGAGATGGACGCTTTGGCCAGCGAGGAGCCGGGTGACGTGGAACCGGGTTTGGCGGACCTGAACGATGCCGTTCTTAGCGACGGTGGTGCGGCGGATTCCCTCCCAGCCAACGGGTCGTATCTGGTTTCGTGACCGCGGCGGGTCGGCCTTGGGCGTCGCCTCCCAGGCCTGAAGCGGGGTGATCCGGCCGGGCAGTCCCTGGTGGGGTCGCTCGGTGTTATAGATCTGGTCGAACTGATCGACCTGGCCCTGCAGCTGATCGAGGGAGGCGGCGAGGGGTTGCTTGTCGAGGAATCGGAACAGGGTCTGGTGGAAGCGTTCGTTCTTGCCCTGCGTCGTCGGTTTATAGGGTTTGCCGGTGATCGCATCA
>JBBQZJ010000129.1:0-6601 GCA_038207805.1 Actinomycetales bacterium
GGTGGGCCGACCGGCTTGGTGCTCGCGGTAGTGGCGGGTGACGGTTCCGTGCGCCGCCTCGGCCTCGACGACTGAGCCATCGGGGGTGGAGAGCACGCTGGTCATCAAGCCGAGCGATCCGAACCCCTGCGCGACCGTGTCCGACTGCACATCGCCGTCGTAGTTCTTGCACGCCCAGACGTAGCCGCCCTCCCACTTCATGGCCGAGGCGACCATGTCGTCGATGAGGCGGTGCTCGTAGGTGAGCCCGGCCGCGTCAAACTGCGCCTTGAACTCGGACTCGAAAATCTCCTCGAAGATGTCCTTGAACCGACCGTCGTAGGCCTTCAGGATCGTGTTCTTCGTCGACAGGTACACCGGGTAATTGCGGGTGAGACCGTAGTCGAGCGAGGCGCGCGCGAAGTCGCGGATCGACTCGTCAAGGTTGTACTGCACCTGAGCGACGCCGTCGCCGGGCGAGTGGTACACCTCGAACTTGAGTGGCTCTGAACCGTCATCCGGGGTGAACTCGACGGTGAGCTTGCCCTTACCCGCGAAGCGAAAGTCGGTCGCCTTGTACTGGTCACCGAAGGCGTGGCGGCCGATGATGATCGGCTTGTTCCAGCCGGGCACCAGCCGCGGGATGTTGGAGATGATGATCGGTTCCCGAAAGATCACCCCGCCAAGAATGTTGCGAATGGTGCCGTTCGGGCTCTTCCACATCTGCTTGAGGCCGAACTCTTCGACGCGGGCTTCGTCGGGTGTGATGGTCGCGCACTTAACGCCGACTCCGTGCTTCTGGATGGCGTGGGCGGCATCGATTGTCACTTGGTCGTCGGTCGCATCCCGGTGCTCGATCCCGAGGTCGTAGTACTCGAGATTGATGTCAAGGTAGGGGTGGATCAGGGTCTCTTTGATTTTGTGCCAGATGATTCGAGTCATCTCGTCGCCATCGAGTTCGACGACCGTACCTTCAACCTTAATCTTGGACAAGCGCTGCTCCTTCGTGGTTTGCCGTGAATCAGCATACCCGCACGAGCAAGATATCTTGATATCAAGATATCTTCGCGCCGCGTCGTGCCCTCGGGTTAGCCTGTGACCATGGCCGAACTGCGACTGGAAGAACTGTCAGCGACCACCATCGTCGCCGCGAACAACCTGACGCTGCGTCGCGGGCAGGAGCAGTTTGTCACCCCGCCGTCGTATGCCATCGCCGACAGTTTTCTCAATCCGGTGACGTCATGGCCCCGCGTCGTTCTCGATGGTGACACTGTCGTGGGGTTCATCCGCGGCAATTTTGACCCGGATGCCGCACAGGAGGAATTCCGCAGTTGCGTCTGGCGGGTGACCGTCGCGGCGGACGCCCAGGGAACGGGAGTCGGCACGTTCGCCGTACATGCTCTCGCCGGAGAGGCCAAACTTCGCGGGTTCGACCGTCTCACCGCGCTGTGGGAGCCCGGCGACGAGGGTCCCGAAGCGTTCTTCCTTGCCGTGGGATTCTCGATCGTTGGCGAGACCCAGTACGGCGAGAGCATCGGCGCCCTCACCCTCTAGCGGTGGGTACCCTCGTGCGCGGTTCCGCGCCGGACTTCGTGTCCCGAGTTCTCGAGGTCGTCGAGTCGATCCCGTCAGGGCGAGTAATGTCCTACGGCGATGTCGCCGCCGCGGTTGGCTCCCGCGCCGCCCGGGCCGTCGGACAGGTGATGGCACACTACGGCTCCGAAGTTCCGTGGTGGCGCGTGGTGCGCGAGAGCGGGCATCCCGCGCTCGATCATGAGGCTCAGGCGCTGCAGCATTACCGCGCGGAGGGAACCGCGCTTGCCCAGTCGCGGGCCGGTTCCTGGCGAGTCGACATGGCCACAGCCCGTCACACCGCGCGAACCTAGGCGCCGGCCGGCTTCCTACACCAGCGAGTCCCGCCACGCGGCGTGCAGTTGCGCGAACCGCCCGGTGCCCGCAATGAGTTCGTCGGGGGTGCCGTCTTCGACGATGGTGCCGTGCTCCATGACCAGCACCCGGTCGGCAATTGCGACGGTCGAGAGCCGGTGCGCGATAATCACGGCGGTCCGATCGGCGAGCAGGGTTTGCAGGCCATCCTGAACTAACCGCTCGCTCGGAATGTCGAGCGATGCAGTGGCCTCATCGAGGATGAGCACAACGGGGTCGGCGATGAACGCCCGCGCGAATGAGAGCAGCTGACGTTGGCCAGCACTGACCCGCCCGCCGCGCTTGTTGACGTCGGTGTCGTATCCGTGCGGAAGCGACTCGATGAACTCGTGCGCGCCCACCGACTTCGCGGCTCGGATGATCTCCTCGCGTGTGGCGTCGGGTTTGCCTAGTGCGATGTTGCCGGCGACGGTTCCCGAGAACAGGTACGCCTCTTGGGTAACCATCACGATCGCGCGACGCAGATCCTTCGGATGAAGCCGACGCAGGTCTACACCGTCGAGCATCACCTGACCCGCGGTCGGGTCGTAGAAGCGGGAGATCAGTTTTGCCAGTGTCGACTTACCGGCACCGGTTGATCCGACCAGCGCGATCGTCTGCCCCGCCGGGATGTCCAACTCGATGTGATCGAGCACGCGCCGACCGGCCTGGTATTCGAACTCGACGTGATCGAAGGTGACCCGCCCGCGGGCTTGCAGAAGATCGATGGGCCCGGTCGGGTCGGCCACAGTCGGTTGTTCTTCGAGAACGCCGGAGATCTTCTCCAGGGCCGCAGCCGCCGACTGGTAGGAGTTGTAGAACATCGCCATCTCTTCGGCGGGCGCGAAGAACTGTCGGGCATAGAGCAGCGCCGCGAGCAGCACGCCTACGGCAAGACCACCCGACGCAACGCGCAGGCCGTCGACGAGCAGAATCGCCGCGAGCGTCAGGTTGCCGATCAGCACGAGCCCCGGGTCGAAGATTCCGAAAAGCTGAATGACTCGGGCATTCGAAACGCGGTAGCGCTCCACGAGAGCGCCGAACTCGGCCTCGTTGCGCTTCTCCTTGCGGAACGCCTTCACCGCGCGGATGCCCGTCATCGTCTCGACGAACTGAACGATGAGCGATGCCGATGCGGTGCGGGTCTGACGGAAGTACAGCTGCGACTTCACCTGAAACCACCGGGTGAGGATGCCCAACGGCACGAGGGCCGCCAGCAGCAGCAACCCGCTCAGACCGTCGAGCGAGAAGAGCGCGACGGCCACGAACACCATGAACAGCAGCCCCTGAACGAGCTGGTTGATTCCCGAGTCCAGCAGTTCTCGGATCGCATCGAGGTCGCTCGTTTGCCGCGCGATGATGCGACCCGAGGTGTAGCTCTCGTGAAAGTCGAGGGAGAGCCGCTGGGTGTGCAGGAAGACCCGCTTGCGCAAGTCCAGCAGGATCGCTTGGCTGATCCGCGCCGTCATCACCGTGTACCGGGCAATGAGCACAGCGCCGAGGATGCCCGCAATCAAGTACGCGGCCACCGCAATGCCCAGCGGCATCACGTCTCGGTTGATCAGGGCCGGCAGCCCGGTGTCGATTCCGTACGCGATGAGCAGCGGTCCGGCAACCTGCGCGGCGGTGCTCACTGTCACGACTGCCATGGTGAGAATTACGCGCCCGCGCTGCGGCCGAATCAGCGAGCCCAGTAGCCGCAGCGAGCGGCGCCGGATCTGCTTGCTTTCCGCCCTGCTGTAGTCGTTGCGTTCCTCGCCTTCGACTCCCGTGACGCTCATCGGTGACCCTCCTTCGCCTCTGCTTCGAGGCTGGAGATAACGAACCGGTAGTGCTTACTCGATTTGAGGAGATCCGAGTGCTTGCCGACTGCGGTCACTTTGCCCTGTTCCAGCAGGGCGACCCGATCGGCAAGCATGACGGTCGATGGCCGATGCGCAACGATGAGGCCAGTCGTGGCCGCCAGAACACGGCGCAGGGCCGCCTCGACCAGCGATTCGGTGTCGACATCGAGTGCCGAAAGTGGGTCATCGAGCACGAGAACAGCGGGTTTGGCCGCCACCGCGCGCGCAAGTGCGAGGCGCTGTCGCTGCCCTCCGCTGAGGCTGAGGCCCTCCTCACCCACGAGCGTATTCACGCCATCCGGAAGATCGTAAACAAAGTCCGCCTGAGCGATGGAGATTGCCTCCGTGAGATCGTCGTCCGATCCGTCCGGACGACCCAGCAGAATGTTGTCGCGCACGCTGGCGGAGAACAGCGTGGCATCCTCAAACGCCATCGCGATGTGAGTGCGCAATTCGGTGAGCGACAGGTCGCGGATGTCGACTCCGTCGATCGAAATCGAGCCGCCCGTCACGTCGTAGAGCCGGGTCGTGAGCGCCGTCAGCGTCGACTTTCCCGACCCGGTGAGGCCGACGAGTGCCATTGTCTCGCCCGGTTCGATCGTCAGGTCAATGCCGTCGAGAAGGTCGCGGGTTCCGGCCGGCGCGTCGGGATAGTGAAAGTGCACGTCGGTAAAAGCGACTCGCCCTTGGGCGTTCGCGATTGTCGTGGGGTGCTCGGGGTCGACCACCGTATTGACGGTGTCGACTACTTCGAAGAACCGGTCGGCCGCTGTGCGAGTGTCGAACGTCATCGACAGCAGGTACCCGATCGACTCGACCGGAAAGCGAAGCACCGTCGCTGTGGCGAAGAACGCCACGAGGCCACCCGCCGAGATCTGACCAGCGGCGGTCAGCCAAACGCCACCCAGTAGCGCGATGGCAAAGGTGACATCCGGGATCAGGAGCAGCCAGAGCCAGATGCCAGCAACCGCCTTGGCCTTCTCGATCTCTGTGCCGCGCAGCTCCTCTGCCTGACGGGCAAATCCCGCGAGCGCGTGCTTGCCCCGACCGAACGCTTTAAGCACACGGATGCCGTGCACCGACTCCTCGACGGTCGTCGCGAGGTCGCCCGCCTGATCCTGACTGCGGCGCGCAATCACCGAGTAGCGGTTCTCGAAGAGATACCCGTAGATCCACAGCGGTATCGACAACACAAGGAACAGCAGTCCGAGAATCCACGAAATATTCAGGAGAAAGAAGAAGCCGATCACGATCGTCAACACATTGACAAGCAAGAGCACGAGGCCGAACGAGATCCAGCGTCGGATGAGGTTGAGATCGCTGACCGCACGCGAGAGCAACTGACCGCTGGGCCAGCGATCGTGGAAGTTCACCGGGAGGGCCTGGAGGGTCGTGTAGAGCGCGTTGCGCATCCTGGCTTCGATGTGAGTTCCGGGAGTGAGTACGAACCACCGCCTCAGTGCGATGAGGATTGCCTCGAGCACGCCTAGGGCGAGCACGAGAACAAAGGCGGGCCAGATCTGGTCGGCGTCACCCGTCTGCAGGGGCCCGTCAACGAGTGACTTGAGAACCTGCGGGATGAGCAGGGCGACCACGCCGGCGGCGAGTGCGCTGACCATACCGAGATAGATGCGCGGCATGGCTGGCTTGGCGTACGGGTACAGGCGCCGGATCGCGGCGAAAGTCCCGACGTGCGTCGGGGCGGTTGTGGTCGTGGGTGACGACATGGAGCGTCCCTGGGTGGCAGGAGGAAAGGTGGAGCCGCTCGAGCACCGGTGGGCAGCGCTAGCAGCCTTACAGAATATGCCTCGGGTTGGGTGTGTGCAAATTTCGCCCAGTTCTGCTGCAGCTGTCGGTGCAGCCGCAGCAGTACGCTTCTTGGGATGCGCCGATTTCGTCGATTCATGCTCGCTGCTCTCGCCAGCGGCATCCTCGCCTTCCTGATCGTGCCCTTCCTCGTGCCCGTCGAATCGACGGGCACCCTGACGATGACCGAGGCTGCGGGTCCCGATGCCGAGTTTGTGACCCTGTCGGGCATTCAGGTGCACGTGGAGACCGCGGACTACACCGGCGCCTGCGCGTGTGTGCCGCCCGTCATCGTGCTCCTCCACGGCTTCGGGGCGAGCACATTCTCGTGGCGCGACGTGCTACAACCACTCACGCAAGTCGGGGATGTTGTGGCCTACGACCGTCCGGGGTTCGGTTTCACCGAGCGGCCGACCCAGTGGCAGGGCGAGAATCCCTACGGCACCCCCGGCAACCTAGAGCTGTTGGATGCCGTGCTCACCGAGTTCGCGCAGGGACGCGAGATCATTCTGGTCGCTCACTCGGCAGGGGGAACCCTTGCCGCCGAGTATGCCCGGCTCAACCCCTCACGCGTGGACCGACTGGTGCTCGTTGACCCCGCCATCTACACGACCGGCGGCCTCCCGGGCTGGCTCGTTCCCGTGCTCGGTATTCCGCAGATTGACCGACTCGGTCCCCTCGCCGTCGCGAGTATCGCGTCATCGGGCAATGACCTTCTGCGGCAGAGCTTTTTCGACCAATCGGTGCTCACCGATGCCGTGTACGAGGGCTACCGACGGCCCCTCACTGTGAAGGGTTGGGAGGAGGGGCTGTGGCGTGTCACCACCGCGCCACGAGACAACGGTCTGCGAGCCAACCTGGGGATGATCGACACGCCCACCCTGGTGATCACGGGCGACTCCGACACCGTGGTGCCGACGCGGGACACCGAGCGGCTCGCCACCGAGCTTGCGAACGCCCAACTCGTGGTGATTCCCCGCTCCGGTCACCTGCCGCACGAGGAGAGACCGGAGCTGTTCCTCGCCGCGGTGATCGAGTGGATCGGA
>JBBQZJ010000130.1:0-6588 GCA_038207805.1 Actinomycetales bacterium
CGGTGCGCACGGCGGCTTCGACCGTGAGCACGGCCGCGCCCGGATAGCGATCGGATCCGGTAACCACACCGAGTACGCCGCGGCTGTACTTGTCGTCGTCGATGGACGGAACCGCGATGTGCTGCGCTGCGGCATCCGCGGTCCATTCGATGAAATCGCTCATAGGTCCCACGATAGTTTGGACAGCATGAGTCTCAGCATCCCCAATCGTGTTGTCGTCTTCGACTACGGCGAGGTGATTTCTTTATCGCCGACCGACGCCGACCGCGCGGCACTACTTGCCGTCTCGGGGTGTGAAGCTGAGTCGTTTTGGCCCAGTTACTGGAGACACCGCGACCCACTAGATCAAGGCACCCTCGGCATCCCCGAGTACTGGGCGCGTATCGCCGCCGATAACGGCACCGAATTCAATGCACCCACCGTTCATGCGTTGTGGGTGGCCGACTTCCGCAGCTGGTGGAGCGTGCATCCGGGCACCCTTTCGCTCATCGAGGAGCTCCACACGGGCGGAACACGGCTTGCGATCCTGTCAAACGCCGGGTTCGATTTTGCCAGCGGATTCCGGTTCTCTCCGATGGGACGTTACTTCGATCGGGTGTTCGTGAGCGCTGAGATGGATGCCATGAAGCCCGACCCCGCGATCTATCTCGAGGTTGCCCGCGAGCTGGGAATCTCTGCGGACCAGATGATTTTCATCGACAACAAGTCGGTCAACACCGATGCGGCAGCGGCGCTCGGGGCGACAGTTCACCACTTCACCGGTGTTGAGGGTCTTGAGCGCTTTCTCAGGAATCTCGAATCACGCGAGGGCACCGATTAGCCTGATCGATCACTAGCGCCGTTGAGTTGCGTCCTGAACTTCGCCGACAAGCTCCTCGATGATGTCCTCCAAGAAGAGCACGCCCTTGGTGGCCCCGCTCTCATCGAACGCACGAGCAACGTGAACACCGGAACGCCGCATCGTCGCTAGTGCGTCTTCAAGGTCGGTGCCCCGATAGATCGAGATGAGCTGTCGGATGCGCTTGGGCGGTACCGGCTCCGTGAACTCGTCGGCGTCGTCCAGATCGATGACGTCTTTGAGGTGCAGGTACCCGCTCGGTTCGCCGTCGTCGTTCACCAGGATGTAGCGCGAGAAGCCCCGCTGCGCCACCGCCCGCTCCACGTCGGCGGGGGTCGCATCCTCGGGCAGGGTGACGAGGTCGGCCATGCCGACGGCGACATCCTGAACCTTCTTCGACGTGAACTCGAACGCGGCATTCAGGGTGCCACCGGAGTCTGTGAGCACTCCCTCCCTCGTCGAGTGCGCGGCAATCGTTGCGACCTCGTCAAGGGTGAAAATGCTGTTTGCTTCGCTCTTGGGCTCGACCCGCACGAGACGAAGTATTCCGACAGTGGCCGCATTGAGAATGAGGATGATCGGACGAAACACCGTAGCGATGAAGACGAGAGGCGGAGCGAGGATGAGAACCGCGCGATCGGGGACCGAGAATGACAGGTTCTTGGGAACCATCTCGCCAAACACGACATGAAGGTACGACACGACGATCAGGGCGATGATGAAACTCACGGTGCCGATCACCTGCTCGGGCCAGCCGGTAAGGCCGAGCGGAATCTCGAGTAAGTGATGGATCGCCGGTTCGGAAAGATTCAGGATGAGAAGCGAGGCGACTGTGATGCCCAGCTGACTGGTCGCGAGCATGAGCGAGGCGTGCTCCATCGCCCACAGAGCGGTCTTCGCGGAGCGGGATCCAGCATCGGCGCGCGGCTCGATCTGGGATCGGCGCGCCGAGATGACGGCGAACTCTGCAGCAACAAAGAAGCCGTTGACGATGAGCAGGATGCCGAGCCAAGCTATTCCGGAATACTCCATCAGATACTCGCCCCCTCGATCTCATCCGGTCGCGGAGTGAAACGCACTCGATCGACTCGTCGACCGTCGAGTCGTTCGATTCGGAACGTACCGCTGCTGATTTCGACGGTGTCGCCAGCGGAGGGGAGTCTGCCCAGTTCACTCATGAGCCAGCCCCCTACAGTCTCATAGGGCCCCTCCTCAGGCACCGGCACCCCGGTTCGCTCGAGGAGTTCATCGGGTCGCAAAATTCCCGGGAAGGTGAACCAGTCACGGGAGCGAACAACGTCTGCTTTGGTTCGATCGTGCTCGTCGGATACTTCCCCGACTAGCTCCTCCACGAGGTCCTCCAGAGTGGCTACACCCGCCGTTCCGCCATACTCATCCACGACTACCGCCATCTGGTAGCCGCGACCGCGCAGTTCGGACAGCAGCGAGTCGAGCTTCATCGTCTCGGGGACTCGCAGGGCGTCGAACTGAATAGCCGAGACCGGAACGTCGGCACGCTTATCGCGGGGAACCGCGACCGCCTGTTTGACGTGCACGATTCCGACAACCTCGTCCACCGAGCCGTCGGTGACGGGGAAACGCGAGAAACCGGTCGAACTGGCCAGAGCGATGACCTCGTGTGCACTGTCAGTGCGCTCGACGCTGGCGACGCGCGGGCGTGGCGTCATGACATCCTGCGCCGTGTGGTCGGCGAAGGCCAGCGTGCGAGCGAGAAGTGTCGCCGTGTCGTGATCGAGCCCACCCTCACGAGCCGAGCGACGAACGAGCGACACGAGCTCCTCGGCGGTGCGCGCACCAGACAACTCCTCCTTGGGTTCGATTCCCACCGCCCGCAAGATTCCGTTGGCGGTGTTGTTGAGCAGAACGACCGCCGGCCGAAACACGGCCGTGAATCCGATCTGGAAAGGCAGAACGAATTTGCCGACATTTCGCGGCAACGCCAGCGCGAGGTTTTGCGGCACCAGTTCACCGACGATCATCGAGAGCAGGGTCGCGATCACTAGCGCCAGAATGTAAGCAATTACCGTGACGGCTGCTTCTGGCAGTCCCAGCGCCGCCAGGGGCGGGCTGAGCAACGAGCTGAGCGACGGTTCGAGCGTGTATCCGGCCAACAACGTGGTGATTGTGATGCCCAACTGCGCGCTCGACAGGTGGGTCGACGTTCTTTTCAGCGCCGAAATCACCGGTCCGAGTCGCTTCTCGCCCCGCGATTGACGCGCTTCGATTTCGGAGCGATCCATATTCACGAGTGCGAACTCGGATGCCACGAAGAGCCCGGTGCCGATCGTCAGCAGTGTGCCGACGCCGAGCAGTATCAGTTCATACATGTCGGCGCGACCGGGCGAGGCGACTAGAGGGGGGGTCGTCCATTATCTAGACAACGATACCGGACACTCACCATGAAACAGGCAGAGCCTTTCCCTCCTCGTACCCAGCGGCAGACTGCACGCCCACGAGGGCGCGCTCGTGAAACTCCGCCAGCGAGGTGGCCCCGGCGTAACTTAGGGAACTTCGCAGCCCGGAGGTGATCATGTCGATGAGGTCTTCGACCGACGGTCGCAGCGGGTCCAGGTAGATTCTCGAGCTCGAAATACCCTCAGCGAACAGCGTCTTGCGTGCCAGTTCGTAGGCATCGATCCCGTCGAATCGGGCACGCACTGCCTTTGTCGATGCCATACCCCAGCTCTCTTTGTAGTGCCGACCATCGTCGCCGATCACTAACGATCCGGGAGCTTCGATCGTGCCCGCAAACCAGGATCCGATCATGACGGATGACCCGCCGGCAGCCAGAGCGAGCGCAACATCGCGCGGGTAGCGCACTCCCCCGTCGGCCCAGACATGGGCTCCGAGCGCCCGTGCCGCCTGCGCCGTCTCAAGCACCGCGGAAAACTGCGGGCGGCCCACCGCTGTCATCATGCGAGTCGTACACATTGCCCCGGGTCCGACCCCCACCTTCACGATCGTGGCGCCGGCCCCGACGATGTCCCTCGCGCCCGCGGCGGTCACAACGTTCCCGGCCACAATAGGAACCCCCAGTTCCGCAGCAGCAACGGCCTCGATCGCCCGCAACATGGCGTCTTGGTGGCCGTGGGCTGTGTCGATCACGATGACATCGGCGCCGGCGGCGACGATTGCCTTTGCTCTGGCGGCAACGTCGCCGTTGATTCCGATCGCGGCCGCGACGCGCAAGCGACCGTGATCATCGACGGCTGGTTCGTACAGGGTCGAGCGCAGCGCACCGGTGCGGCTGAGCATCCCGACCACACGCCCATCGCGGAGCACCGTGGCGAACTCGACTCCCTCGGCCACCAGAAAATCGAATGAGGCCCGTGCACCACGCAGTTCGGTCACATCCACCGTCGCGGCCGGCCGCCCCAACAGATCCGCGAGCGGCGCGTGCGATAGCGCAGTCTCAAGATTCTGGGCCGCGATTGCGCCCAGATAGACGCCTTCGTCATCCTGAAGAACGATTGTCCGGCCGGCCATCGCCGGCACCAGTTCCAGCGCCGTGGCCACAGAGTCCGTGGGGCGCAGGGTGACGGCGGCATCGAATTCGACCGGCTGATCCTTGACGGCACGTATCGCGGCATCCAACTCGTCGGGATGCAGATCTTGCGGCAACACACCCAGTGCACCGCGCCGGGCCATGGTGGCCGCCAGTCGCGCCCCGGTTACCGAGTTCATGTTGGCCGACACGATGGGAATGGTCGCCCCAGTGCCGTCGTTGGGCGCGAGGGATACAGAGAGTCGGCTGGCCACGGCGGAGCGCTCAGGAACGAGGAAGACGTCTGAGTAGGTGAGGTCGTGCTGGGGCGTGGTCTCGTAAAAGCGCATGAAATTAACGCTAGTCCTCGTGCGCCCGGCAGCGACCGCGCGAAAAGACCGATTAAGCTAGACCACGGTGCATCGTTACCGGTGCATGCCCCGGCGATGAGACATGAAACTGAAAGTGGGCGGTCGGCTGTGTCAAGCCACGTGACCGGAATCGCTCCCGAGGGAGACTCTTCGGGAGAATTCGGAGCAAACGAATGGCTCGTAGACGAAATGTACGAGCTGTACCTGCAAGACAAGAACCTCGTGGACAAGACCTGGTGGCCGGTACTCGAGACCTACCATCGCACCGTCGATCCCACCCCGACTGGCAGCGTCGATCCCACCCCGACGGGCATCATCGACACCATCCCGACCGAGATCGCGAACCCACCACTGCCGGCCCCTGCTGAAGCGGTTGCTGAACCGGTTGCTGAACCGGTTGCAGAAGCCGTGGCCGAGGCCGCTCCTGTGCCATCCACTGGCACTACGCCGGTTGCTCGCACGACCTCCGTGCAGGCAAAACCTCAGCCGATTCCGGCCGACGCACCGGCAACTCCAGCTCTTCCTGCATCGACAATCGCGGCGGAGCCCGAGGCCGAGGCACAGAGCACGGTAACCGCACTGAAGGGCGCGACCAAGGCGCTCGCGGCAAACATGGACGCCAGCCTGACGGTGCCCACCGCCACAAGCGTTCGCACGATTCCCGCCAAGCTCATGATCGACAATCGCATCGTCATCAACAACCATTTGAAGCGCGCCCGGGGCGGCAAGGTTTCGTTTACCCACCTCATTGCGTGGGCGATAGTGCAGACGCTCAAGGAGTTCCCGAGCCAGAACGTGTACTACGACGAGGTTGACGGCAAGCCCTCGGTCGTCACTCCTGCGCACATCAATCTCGGTATCGCGATCGACATACCGAAGCCCGACGGCACACGTTCGCTTGTCGTCCCGGGCGTCAAGCGTGCCGACACGATGGGCTTTGGTGAATTCCTGTCCTCGTACGAGGATGTCGTCTTCCGAGGTCGGTCCAACAAGCTGACCGCAGCCGACTACGCCGGCAACACGATCTCGCTCACCAACCCGGGCGGAATCGGAACCGAGCACTCCGTGCCGCGCCTCATGAAGGGCGCAGGATGCATCGTCGGCGCCGGCGCGCTTGAGTACCCCGCCGAGTTCCAGGGTGCAAGCCCCAAGACTCTCGCCGAACTCGCGATCGGCAAGACGATCACCCTCACGAGCACCTACGACCACCGTGTCATTCAGGGCGCTGGATCCGGCGAGTTCCTTAAGAAGATTCACGAGCGCCTCATCGGCGAGCACAGCTTTTACCAAGACATCTTCGCCGAACTTCGCATTCCCTACGACCCGATCCACTGGGCCGCCGATATCAGCGTCGATCTCGCCGACAACGTGGACAAGACCGCTCGGGTTCAAGAACTCATCAATGCATTTCGGGTGCGTGGTCACCTCATGGCCGACATCGACCCGCTCGAGTACCGCCAACGGTCACATCCCGACCTCGACATCGGTAACCATGGTCTGACCTTTTGGGACCTCGACCGCGAGTTTGTCACCGGCGGTTTCGGTGGCCGGCGCACGATGCTGTTGCGCGATATTCTCGGCGTGCTACGCGACTCGTACTGCCGCACGATCGGCATCGAGTACATGCACATTCAGGATCCGGAACAGCGCCGCTGGTTCCAGGAGCACGTGGAGAAGAAGTACACCAAGCCCGACCATGACATGCAAATGCGCATCCTCGGCAAGCTCAATGAAGCCGAAGCCTTCGAGACCTTCCTTCAGACCAAGTACGTCGGCCAGAAGCGGTTCAGTCTCGAGGGTGGCGAGTCGCTCGTCGCGCTGCTCGACACAGTTCTGCAGATGTCAGCGGAGGCGAATCTCGACGAGGTGGCGAT
>JBBQZJ010000131.1:0-6364 GCA_038207805.1 Actinomycetales bacterium
GAGGATCGTGTCGCTAGTGCACGGCATGCTGCCCGGCCCCGCGGAATGGCCACCGAAGTGATCATTCCTCATTAGGCGGAGACGGAGGGATTTGAACCCTCGGAACCCGTGAGGGTTCTCCACCTTAGCAGGGTGGTGCACTAGGCCGAACTATGCGACGTCTCCAGTAACAGAAGCAATCATAACCGGACGATCGCGCGCGGGTGGCATCCCGGCATCCACCGGGATTCTCGCCGAACTAGAAGTCGGTTGCGTCTTGGGTGATCGAACAGGAGTAGTTCGCGGCCGTCTGACCCCGCACTCCGTCGACGACCGGCAACGTCGAGTTATCGACTGGTGCAGCTGAAGGATCGGGCGTCGCCACCGGGGCGTTGGGGTCGAGGGTCGATCCGCGACCGTCGGTCGCTTCGGCCAACTGGAACGGCTGGTCGGCCGCGATCAGCGCCATCATGGCATCACCCGTGGTCGTGTCGGGGCGAACCTTTCCGGCGTACACGCCGGAACCACCGGTGGTGCCCGGGTACTGCACAAACGTCACCCGCTCGAGCGGAATGTTCTTCAACGCGAGGGCGATCGACACCATGGTCGAGACATCCGCAAGGCTGCTCGAGAGTGTCATGCTGCTGACCGCAGCGTTGGCGAGGTTGTAGAGCTTCTTGACATCGCCGAGAGTGTCTGAGCTCTTGAGGGTGCGCACTAGGGACGACAGGTAGACCTGCTGTGAGCTGATGCGGGTCAGGTCGCTGCCGTCGCCGACTCCCGCGCGCGAGCGAAGGAACGCCAGTGCGCCCTGCCCCGAGAGGTTGTAGGTTCCGGCGGCGGGCAAGTTGATCCCCGTGTTGGGGTCGATCATGGGGCCCGTGACACACACGTCAACGCCGCCGATCGCATCCGACATATTGATGACGCCGGTGAACGTGATGAGCCCTGCGAATTGAATCGGAAGGCCGGTCAGCTCCTGAACGGTGAGAACGACGCAGGGCAGACCGCCGTAGTAGAGAGACACGTTGATCGGCTCGGTCGAGTAGCCCTTGACGTCACCCGACCCGTCATCCCATGGGCACTCCGGAATGCCGACAACCATGTCGCGGGGGAAGCTGATCACGACGGCGTTGGTTTGGTCCTGCGAGACATGCATCAGCATGGTGACGTCGTTGAGCACGGAGCTGTCGTCTTCGGTCGTTCCCCCGATTCCACCCTGGCCCTCGCGAGTGTCGCTACCGGCAATGAGGATGTTGAACCCGCCGTCGATAGCGCCGATCTGTGGCGGTGGCCCTTCGGTATCACCGACCAGCGTGACGACGGTGCGCTGGGAGTAGATGCTGTTGAACGCGATGGCGCCCACCGACGCTCCGCTGACCAAGACCACCGCAAGAGTAGCGGCAACAATCTTGCCGATCGTTGCCCACGGGCTTGCCTTGCGGAGACGGCCGTGGCGAGCGATGGCGGCAACAGAGGACCGGCCGGAGCGGGTGCGCAGCTCGGAGCGCGGGCGCAGCTCGGGTTGCTGTTGCATCTCGCTCATGACAAAACCTTTCCTCGCCCGGCCGTGGGACTTGAGATAAGAGCGGAGGGCGTGGGATTCGAACCCACGAATGCTTTCACATCACCAGTTTTCAAGACTGGCTCCATCGGCCGCTCGGACAGCCCTCCAGAAGTTCCTCAGTGTATCCGATGACTGATGCGCAAGCCGGTAGGAACGCTAGTCGCGCTGCCTGTCAGAACGCCGAGAGCACCTGGGCCACGCCGTCGTCGATGTCGGTTGCGGTGAACTCGTTGGCGGCCTCACGAACCTCCGCCGGCGCCTGACCCATTGCGACCCCGCGGCCCTCGGCGGATGCCCACTCCAGCATGTCGATATCGTTGCGGCCGTCACCGATCGCCATCACCCTCGCGCGCGGGATGCCGAGCAGATCGCGCACCCGTTCTAGGGCGGTCGCCTTGTTGACGCCGTCCGGGGCGATGTCGAGCCATGCTGTCCAGCCCACGTTGTAGCTGACCTTGTGCAAACCCATGTTCTTCACCACAGACAGGAAGTCTTCAATACCGTGCTCCGGTGAGATCACGACAACACGGGTTGCGTGAGTGATGAGCAGGTCGTCAAAGGTCACCTTTTCGCTTGCGGCCCCGAGGGTGCCGTCGGGGAACTGGCCGGTGAACCGATAGTGGCCTCGTTCGTCTTCGACAGCGTAATTCGCGCCCTCGAGGCTGCTCCGAATCGTCGTGAGAACCTGGCTCGGGTCGAACGTCTCCACGAACTCGCGGGTGTACCCGGTTGCCGCGTTCGGATCACGCTTCAGGGTTATTGCACCGTTCGAACACACCAGATATTCGGGCTCGATGCCGAGCCGCTCAAGAATGGGCATCGTCATGGCGACCGAACGGCCGGTGGCGAGCATGACCTCGTGCCCGGCGTCGCGCACCCGGCCCACGGCGCTCACGACGGGTGGGTTCATCACGCCGTCCTCGCGCAGCACTGTGCCGTCAATGTCGAGAGCAATGAGCCAACGGTCAACCATGCTGCGGGTCATGCGAGCGGCTCGAATACCTCGAGGCCGCCGAGGTACGGGCGCAGGGCATCCGGAACTACCACCGAACCGTTCGCTTGCTGATGAGTTTCGAGGATTGCGACCAACCATCGGGTCGTCGCGAGAGTTCCGTTCAGGGTAGCGACCGGTGTGGTCTTACCCGACTCTGTGCGATATCGAATGTCGAGGCGACGAGCCTGATAGGTGGTGCAGTTGCTGGTGCTGGTCAACTCGCGGTAGGCGCCCTGAGTGGGTACCCACGCCTCGATGTCGAACTTGCGGGCGGCAGACGAGCCGAGGTCACCGGCGGCAACATCAATCACCCGATAGCTGAGACCGCAGGCTTGCAGCATTGACTCCTGCCAGGCGAGCAGACGCTCGTGCTCGGCCTCGGCATCCTCGGGCAGCACATAACTGAACATCTCGAGCTTGTTGAACTGATGCACGCGCAGGATGCCCCGGTTATCTTTGCCGGCCGAACCCGCCTCCCGGCGGTAACAGGTCGACCACCCGGCGTAACGCAGCGGACCATTCGATAGGTCGATGATCTCGTCGGAGTGGAAACCGGCGAGCGCCACCTCACTCGTGCCCGTGAGGTAAAGCTCGTCGGCGGGCAGGTAGTAGATCTCGTCGGCGTGTTCACCAAGAAAGCCGGTGCCCGCCATGATCTCCGGGCGCACCAGAGTCGGCGTGATGAGCGGCGTGAAACCGGCGGCGAGCGCGGTGTCGAGGCCCAGGTTCATGAGTGCGATTTCTAGTCGAGCACCCACGCCTTTGAGAAAGTAGAACCTACTACCCGAAACCTTCACGCCGCGCGCAATGTCGATCGCCCCGAGCAGTTCGCCCAGTTCGGCGTGGTCGCGGGGCTCGAAGTCGAAGGCTGCCTTCTCGCCGACCTCGCGCAGAGTCGCGAAGTTCTCCTCGCCGCCCGCCGGCACGCCGTCGATGGTCACATTTGCGATGGCCCCGACGATTCGCGTGAAATCGGCTTCGGCATCCTGCGACGCCTGCTGGGCAGCCTTCACCCGGGCCGCGAGTTCCTGTGCTTGTGCGACAAGGGCCTGCTTCTGGTCTTTCTCCGCGGCGGCGACCGTCTTGCCGAAAACGTTCTGCTCCGCCCGCAGATTCTCGAACTCACCGATGCTGGTGCGGCGGTTCGTGTCGGCAGCGATGGCCTGATCCACTAACTCGACGGATGCCCCGCGCGAGACCTGCGACCGGCGAACCACATCCGGCTGGTCGCGAAGCAGTTGGGGGTCAATCACCCTCACAGCCTATCGAGCGGATGGCGTACCGTTGGCAGGGTGACAAAGCCTCGAAATGGGACGAAGCATCGCGCTGCCGTCGTCTTCAACCCTCTCAAGGTCGACGAGAAGAAGCTGCGCACCTTGGTGGGTGAGCAAGCAAAGTCGCGCGGCTGGACCGAAACGCTGTGGTTCGAAACCACCGAAGAGGATGCCGGTCAGGAAGTCACCAAGAGCGCCTTGCGCCGGGGGGCCGACCTGGTGCTGGCCGCGGGTGGCGACGGAACCATCCGTGCCGTCGCCGAAGCCTTGCGCAAATCGGGGGTGGCCATGGCAGTGCTGCCGTCGGGAACCGGCAATCTCCTCGCTCGCAACCTTGACCTGCCGCTGTCGAGCCTCGAGAGCAGCGTGCAGACGGCTTTCGCTGGGAATCGCAGGACTCTCGATCTCGGGATCGCCGAAATCACGCATCCGGATGGCGAGATCAGCGAGCACGGATTCGTCGTCATGGCGGGGCTCGGGCTCGACGCGAAGATGGTGAAAAACACGAGCACCCGCTTGAAGAAGGCGGTGGGTTGGCTCGCGTACGTCGACGGCATCGCTAGGTCACTGCCGGAGTTGAAGCCGGTGCGAGTGGCATACCGGCTGGATGGCGCAGCGCAGCGCTCGATGAACGTGCACACGATCATCGTGGGTAACTGTGGGGTACTACCCGGCGGATTTCTCCTGATGCCCGACGCCAAGCCCGACGACGGCGTGCTCGATGTTGCGGCACTGAGGCCCCGCGGACCGTTCGGGTGGGCAAAGGTTTGGCGCAAGATCGCGTGGGAGAACGGGGTGCTGCGCAAGTCGAGTATCGGCCGCAGAATCATCGACCTCTCCAAAGACGTGCGCGATGTGACCTATCTGACGACCCGCGAAATTACTCTAAGCGTCGAGGTTCCCCAAGAGTTCCAGCTCGACGGTGACACGTTCGGCACGACGTCCGCGGTGCGCGCAACGGTGGATCCCGGCGCCCTCATCGTGATGGTGCCCGCGTAGCGAAGTGGTGGCGCGTAGCGGGACGGTGGGGTGGCGCCGATCGTCGCCTAGTACTCGCCCGCGATGAGTCCGCGCAGCCAGTCGCGGGCATCCACGAACGCGTCGTTGTCGTAGCGGGGGATCACCGTGATGCGCTGGCGATCCGCTCGTGGGTAGCTGCCGAGGTAGATGACGTGCGGGCTGAACCGCTTGAGACCGAGCATCGCGTCGGCGACCCGCTCGTCGCGGATGTGACCGTCGAGGTCGATGACGAACCGGTAGCGTCCCAACTCATCCCCGATCGGGCGCGATTCGAGCAGGCTCATGTTGACGCCGCGGGTGGCGAACTGTTCGAGCATTTCGAGCAGGCGGCCGGCGGTGTCGTCGGGCAACTCAACGATGAGTGATGTCTTGTCGGAGCCGGTGGGCTCGGGCAGGTCGGCGGTCCGTGAGACGAGTACGAAGCGGGTGACCGCGTTCGGATTGTCACCGATGTTCTCGGCGAGCACCTCGAGGTTGTGGTGGTCGGTGATTCCGGGGGGCGCGATTGCGGCATCCGCCAGATCGTTTTCCAACAGGGATGCCGCGGCCGCGACGTTCGAACTCGACGGGATGTGGCCGTGGTTGGGCAGGTTCTTGTCGATCCACAGGTGGGTCTGGCCGTAGGCAACTGGATGCGCGTTGATGGTCGTCACGTCGGCGAGCTTCGTGCCCGGCCGTGCTACGAGCACGAAGTTGACGGGAACCAGGTACTCGCCGATGATTCGGAGACCTGGGATGGTCGCAAGCGCGTCTTGCGCAACACTCACCCCACCCTCGATCGAGTTCTCGATCGCGATCATGGCGGCAACGCTGCGGCCGGAAATCACATCGTCGAGCGCCTCACCGACGTTGTTCACACTTCGCCACGGCTTACCCTCGGCCGAACTCACCTGCTTGAGCGCTGCCTCGGTGAACGTTCCGGCTGGGCCGAGGTAGGAGTAGGCCTCGGCTTCGGAATTGTCAGGCATGCTCTCGAGTGTAGTGACGATCAACGGTGCAACACTGTTACCCATGAACGCTCGCGCAGGACAGCCCGCTGCCCCCTCCGACCTCATCGACGTGCGCGACCTGATCGCGGCCTACTTCGAGAAAGTTCCGGATGTCACGATCCCCGAGCAGCGCGTAGTGTTCGGCACGAGCGGCCATCGCGGCTCCTCTCTCGATACCGCGTTCAACGAAACCCACATCGCCGCGATCACCCAGGCGATCGTCGAGTACCGCACCTCGCAGGGCATCACCGGGCCGCTCTTCATCGGTAAAGACACGCACGCGCTGTCGCGCCCGGCCGAGACCACGGCGCTCGAGGTGCTCGTCGCAAACGGCGTGGATGTTCGGGTCGACGAGTTCGACGACTGGGTGCCGACGCCCGCGTTGAGTCACGCGATCATCGCGTGGAACACCGCTGAACCTCGCGAGCACAGCTCACTCGGCGCTGGCGTCGCGGGATCGCTGTCGCGATCCTCCAAGCTCCAGCGCGCCGACGGCATCGTCATCACCCCCAGCCACAACCCGCCGCGCGACGGCGGCTTC
>JBBQZJ010000132.1:0-6356 GCA_038207805.1 Actinomycetales bacterium
CATCGCGACCGGATACAACGTCCCGGATGCGCTGGCGGGGGCAGCGATTGCTGGGGCGAAGTCGGCCCCCTTGATTGTGGTTCCGACCGACTGCGTTCCGCAGTCGACTCTCGATGCGATCGACGACTGGTCGCTCACGACCGTGACCCTACTCGGGGGGCCAGTCTCGTTGACTGACCGCGTCTATAAGCTCCAGCACTGCTGACCCCGGGGCTGGCTTCGGTAGACTCGGGCGGTGCAGATCCGCGAACTCTCCGTCTCCGACTCCTACGAGTTCACTCCTATTCAGCGGGCGGATGACCGGGGCGTTTTTCTCGAGTGGTACCGCTTCGACAGGCTGGCAGAGGTGATCGGGCATCCGATCGCGCTGCGCCAGGCCAACACCTCGGTGTCGAAGCGGGGCGTGGTTCGCGGCATCCACTTTGCGGACTTTCCCGTCGGTCAAGCGAAGTACGTCACCGTCACGCACGGTGCGGTGGTCGACTACGTGATCGACATTCGGCTCGGCTCGCCGACATTCGGCCAGTGGGACTCCGTGCTGCTCGACACGGTCGACCGGCGCGCGATCTACATCGCCGAGGGACTCGGACACGCGTTCGTCGCATTGGCGGATGACGCGGTTGTCAGCTACCTGGTCACCGACACCTACAACCCGGCTGGCGAGCACGCTATCAACCCGCTCGACCCGCAGATTGCGCTTACCTTCCCGGTCGAGGCGGGCGAACCGCTGCTGAGCCCGAAAGACCTCGAGGCACCCAGCCTCGCGGAGGCGGAGAAGCTCGGCCTCCTCCCGACGTGGGATGCCGCAAAGGCCTACTATGCGCGACTCAACGAGACGAGCAACTGATGCGCGGAATCATTCTGGCGGGCGGGTCGGGAAGCCGTCTGTGGCCCATCACCAAGGGCATCTCCAAGCAGCTCATGCCGATCTACGACAAGCCGATGATCTACTACCCACTGTCGACGCTGATGATGGCCGACATCCGCGAGATCCTGATCATCACAACCCCGGAGTACAACGAGCAGTTCAGGGCGCTGCTCGGTGACGGCTCGGACCTCGGAATCTCTCTCGAGTACGCGGTGCAACCGAGCCCGGACGGGCTCGCTCAAGCCTTCATCATCGGTGAGGAGTTCATCGGCGACGAGAGCGTGGCCCTCGTGCTCGGTGACAACATCTTCCACGGTGCCGGGCTCGGTTCGTCACTACGCAACAACGGCGAACTCGAGGGCGGCCTGATCTTCGCCTACCACGTGGCCAACCCAACCTCCTATGGCGTGGTCGAGTTCGACGACAATTTTGTGGCGATCTCGATCGAGGAGAAGCCCGCGGTGCCCAAGAGCAACTACGCGGTGCCCGGACTCTACTTCTACGACAATGACGTGGTGCGCATCGCCAAGACGATCAAGCCGAGCAATCGAGGTGAACTCGAGATCTCTACCGTCAATGAGCGTTACCTCGAGGCGGGGCGCCTGCAGGTGCAGGTGCTTGATCGCGGCACGGCGTGGCTCGACACCGGAACCTTCGAGTCGATGATGCAGGCCTCCGAGTATGTTCGCGTTATCGAAGACCGGCAGGGCTTCAAGATCGGATGCATCGAGGAGATCGCCTGGCGCGCCGGCTGGATCGACGATGCCCAACTGGCGGCCCTCGCGGAACCGCTGCGCAAGAGCGGATACGGCGAGTACCTACAGGGGCTTCTCGCCTCGTCAGGATAGCGACTGCCCACATGAGGGATGTTCGGCTAGATTGAGCCAGCGGGCGGTAGACCGCATCAACCCTAAGACCGGAGTCAGTCATGCGCGCTCGCCATCGATTCTTGACCGCACTTGTCGTTGGCCTCGTTGCGGCCTTGGCTAGTTCCACTCTCGTGGCAGCACCGGCCGCCGCCGCCACCGTCAACATCACCGTATCGGCGGACCGCATCAATAACGCGTACATGGTCTACCCTTCCGGGCTGTTTGACGTGGGCGTTAACGCGACCACTCTTCAGGTCACGCTTCCCGTCGAGACGGTTGACATGAATCTCGCCGCGCTGACTTGGCAGCTGATGACAACAAGCGGTTCGGCTGGTGCCAAGGTGGTGGCACCGGCGAACACCTTCACCATCCCCATCCCCGCTGGATTGCTCATTGTCAGCAGTACCGTCGATCTGCTCGTCTACATCGGTGGTCAGGATGGCCCCTATTTCAGCGAGGCACGCGACGAACTGAGACTTACGGCGACCCTCAATGTGATTGGCTCCTCGGCAACAACTGTGCCGATGGCCTTCACCAGCGCAGCGGCGACGGAGTTCGATCTGGGCCGCGAGCTGGCGTTCTCGGGGCCTCAAGACAATGTGCGGGTGAACTGGGGAGATTCTCTGGTGTTCACTGGTTCTGGGGCCGATTTCTGGACCAAAGGACCCGACAACTGGGCATCGTCGTATCTCCAAGTCAGTCTTGACTCGGCCGACTTGAGTTCCGAGGGCGGCTTTCAGCTCATCCTGAACGCGCCGTCGACGATCTCGCCCAATGGGAGCACCCTGACGGTGCCTTTGCCCGCGACAGCACCAGCGGCCGTTAACTGGAGCACCGACACCTACTTGCGGGTCGCGTTATTCCTCTCGCCCTCCTTCCACGCCTCGAACCGTCTCGACCTTCCCCTGAATTTCCATCCCACCAATCGACTTGCTGGCGGCGACAGATTCAACACCGCTAGGCGGGTCGCTGAGGAGTTCGAGTATGCCGATGTTGTGTATATCGCGAACGGTCGCAACTACCCCGACGCTTTAAGCGCGGCCCCGGCCGCGGCGCATCAGGGTGGCCCACTGCTGCTCACCGAACAGGCATCGCTGCCGTACGCGACACAGCAGGAGCTGTTGCGGCTGCAGCCGCCAACCATTGTGATCGCGGGTGGGACGAGCGTGGTTTCGTCCGCGGTGGAGGCCGCCCTTAACGCCCTTCCCTTCGCTCCCACCGTGATCCGGAAGGCTGGTGCCGACAGATACGAAACCAGTAGGGAGGTGACTGCATATGCGTTCGAGAGTGCAGCCAATGCATTCATTGCGACCGGATCTAACTTTCCGGATGCCCTAGCTGCATCAGCTGCCGCCGCTCATGTCGGAGCGCCGGTGGTGCTCGTGCCTGGTACGTCCGCAGCCGTCGACGGCCCAACCTTGGATCTCTTCACGAGTCTCGGCGTGAGCGATGTGTTCATTGCGGGTGGAACTGGCGTCGTCTCGACTGCGATCGAGACTCAACTCAAGGGGATCTACGGGCCCAGCCATGTGGTGCGTAAAGCGGGTGAGGGCCGGTATTCCACGGCGGTCGACATAAACACGCTCTTCACGGACCCCACCACCAATGCCTACCTTGCGGTCGGCACCGGGTATGCCGATGCACTCGCTGGCGCAGCACTTGCTGGGGCGAATGACTCGCCGCTGTTCACTGTACCCGGCACATGTGTGCCCCAGATCGTGCTAGATGCGCTGGGCGCTCACGGCGTCACGACAGTGACGCTGCTGGGCGGAATCGGCGTGCTGAACACGAGCGTGGGCAATCTGTCAGCGTGCTGAACTACCTCTGCAGGGGCTCATCGCTTCGTCGCCCTAGACGGCAGGAATGCGACTCGGCCTGCGCATCCAGCGCCAGAATCGCTCCTTATCATTGAAGATCGCGTGACCTTGGTCACGGTCGGCGAGCACGAACTCCACCGCAGAATCGACGGCCACCAGCGACCAGCCCGAGTTCAGAGCGCATCGGCTCATCCACATGTCCTCCATGAAGAGGAAGTCGGGTGGGAGTGCCGTGAAGAAGCGGTCCGATCGCACCAGAGCTGAGTCACAGATCGCGCCACCGGTACCGATGTGGTTCGGTGTTTCACCGGTGCTGTTCACCTGCACTCGCCGCCAATACTTGTCGATGCTCAGCCACGCCCACACCCCGGCGATAGTGCGTGCTCCCGAACTGGCGAGGAGATCGCCCACGAAAGACGGTGCGATGTTTTGGTCGTCATCCAGGGTGATGAACGGTCCGACGTAGCCGTGACGCACGAGTTCACGCATGGCAACGAATCGACCCACGCCCCCGATGTTGACCGACTCGTGAAACTCGACGCTGGACAGTGCGCCGCTTCGCACGTAGTTCGAGATCGTCGAGCGATAGTAGGAACTATCGGCGGGCTGATTGTTCCACAAGACGAGGCGCAGCGGGCGCCCGGTTGACTGCGTATCGATCACCCGAAGAACGTCTGTGATGCGTTCTGGCCGATTCCAGAGGCACATCACGATGGTGAGAGCGTCGTCGTGAACCTCACCCAGCAGCGTCTCGAGCTCCACCGGTTCGGCAAGGATCCGCCGGTATTGGGCCGCGATTCGGCGCCGCGCGGGTGCGCCTGAAGCCCAGCGAGAGAGGTCGAGCACGTCAGAGGGGCGCGCTCTCATCCAGCGCACCGCGGCCACCAGACGTACATACGCCCCCACGGCCGGAGCGTGGAGTCCAGTGCGGCGCAGAGCGGCAATCACCGTCGATCTGACCGACACGGGCCCATCACCCCTCTCGGTGAGCGAGATGTAACGCTATCAAGAACTAGTCACAGTTGAGGAATGCCGCTGCGCTCTGGCCGATGGCGCTCGTGCCACCAAGCAGAACCATTTTGGTCGTCGCAAGATCGATCATGTCCTGTGCGGTTTGCCGGAAAATGCAAGACGGCAGTGCCAGGTAGAGCGCAGAGCCTTTCGACCCGGCCAGCGCGGCGCCAGCGAGCGCATCAGGGAAGTTGTAACCGGATGCCACGTACACCGTCGGGCTGGTGGTGAAAGCGTCCCGATTGAGGGCACTCGCGACCGCGAACCGATCCCTGCCGCCGATGCGCGTAACGTCGACGGCCGGCAGCGCGTCAATCGAGGCGACCAGCGCATCGCTCACTGCAACCGGACCACCCGCCACAATGACCTGAGTCACGCCCAGGCTGGTTAGGAGTTCGGTCGTGGCGGCATCGACAGTCGTTGTCGCTCCGTCTACCAGGATGACCGGGGCGCCGCGCGAGCCGGCAGCGGCGCTTGCCGCGAGAGCATCCGCGAAGCCGATGCCGGTGGCGATGTAGGCGGTCGTGGTCGTGGCGGGTGCGAACGCAGAGCTGGTGATCGTGCGGGACGTCTCGAACCGATCGGACCCGCCGTCGCGCCGTACCTCCGGCGCGAACGCCGAGAGCTCGTCGAACACCTGCGTCGATACCGCGGCCTCGCCTCCGACGACCACGATCAGTCTCGGCTGTAGACGCGTGAGCTCGCTAGCGACCACGGCGGGGATCGAGTTCGGGCGCACCAACAGCAGGGGAGCGTCTTGCACGGTGGCCGCCGGTGCCGCGCTGAGGGCGTCCGGGAAGTTCATGCCATTGGCGACGTACACTACGTCGGCCGAGGCGGCACCGCGAGCAACCGAGATGTTGACGGCAGTCTCGAAGCGGTCGGCGCCCTGAATCCGCTCGACGGTGACCCCAGCAGGCACGATTCCGGTCGGGTTGCCGAACCAGGAGTAGTAGTAGTCCCAGAAGTTGCGGTTTCCGTACGACGAGCACCCGTCGCCGGTGGTTCCGAGGTTAGCCAACGCCGCGGCGTTCGGCGTATACGGCGTGTAGGTGTAGAGGCTCGCCGTTGGCTGGTTGCGGATGTACACGCTCTTGGCGCCACACGCCGAGTTGGGGTTGTACAGGATGCCGAATGCCGCACCCGGCGCATAGCTCGAGAACTTCGAATAGGCGTTAAAGGTCGACGTGTATGGGGTTCCCGGCCCGGTTCCGGGCGGCCCGCCGTAGCGTTTGAGGTACCACGCCGCGAAGTAGACCTGCTGGAAGAACCCCGCCTGATCGGGATCGCAGCCCGCGGTGTCCGGACATCCGGCACCCATCGCCGCGCGGTACTGGTAAGCACTCGGCCAGTCGTCTGTGACGAGGCTCTGTTCCTTCTGCAGCATCACGATAAGAACCTTGGGGCTGATGCCACATGCCGCGGCCACCTTGGCGATGATTCGGGATGCCCGTTCCTGGCTTGCACCGGAATAGCCGCTGCACATCGGATCCGCTGCCTTGGTTTGCGTGTCCATGCGGTAGTCCTTCAGGCACACATATCCGCTGCGACAGGTGGGACGCTTGAGCTCGAGAAAGGCCTGAATTTCTGCTTCGGTCAAAGAATCGGCAGCGTAGAACTGAGCGTCGCTGATGATGTAGCCGGGATCGAATTCGGCTCCGGTGAAGGCAGAGGCACTCTGGGCGGGCGATACCGCAAGCAGACCGGCCGTGAGCGCGATAACCGTGGCTATCGCGGTGATGACGCTCCCCACAGCGCTAGCGCGCCGTGAGCGCGTTGGTGAATCGCCGA
>JBBQZJ010000133.1:0-6343 GCA_038207805.1 Actinomycetales bacterium
ATCGGGCAGGTACTGCACGACGGCATCATCCACGGCCCCGGTTTGTTCGGCCTCGAGGCCCGCAGTCGCCGCCTCGACGAGGGCGATGCCTTCGGCACGCATGCGATCGCGCTCGGGCTCGATGGATGCTCGGCGGGTCGGGAACAGACGCGCACCCACCCGCTCGGAATTGACAGCGAGAATCGGGCCGACGATCGACATCGTCAAAACATAGAGACCCGCGAACGGCGTCAATCGCGGGTCGAGGCCCGCCGCGGTGGCAAGCGTTGCGAGGATCAACACGAACTCGCCGCGGTTCTGGAGCATGGCGCTGACGTTGAGCCCCTCCGCGGGCTTTAGTCCGTTTTGCCACGCAATGAGTTGGCCGCCGAGAGTATTGACGACGAGGGTCAGTACGACAGCAGCGACGGCAGGCAGAAGCACCTCACCAAATGTGGAGGTATCGAGAGCTAGTCCGAAGTTGAGGAAGAAGAACGCGGCGAACACGTCGCGCAGGGGCAGCGCGAACTGCTCCACCCTGGCCCTAAACCGGGTGGCGCCCAACACCAGCCCGATAAGAAAAGCTCCGATCGCATCCGATACTCCGAGCAGTTCCCCGACGCCACCGAACAGCACGGCAAGACCGAAGAAGAGGATCGTGAATAGCTCGTCGTCTTTGGTCTGAGTGAGGCGGGAGACGATTCGACCGCCCCACCGCGCAAGCGCAAACATCCCGACAAGAAACGCGAAAGCGATCGAAAGCTTGAGCGCGATCGCGCCGACGTTTGTCTCACCGCTAATGACCACGGCAACGATCGCGAGATAGACCGCGACGAAGACATCTTCGAGCACCATGATCCCGAGAATCGAGGGCGTCTCGCGGTTGGGGAGCCGGCGCAACTCGATCAGCAACTTGGTGATGATTGCGCTCGACGACACCGCTGTCATCCCCGCAATGATCAAGGCCTCACGCAGACCCCAGCCCACCCAGAGGCCGAACAGAAATCCGACCACGATGTTGATCGCGATTCGGGTTCCCCCCGAGATGAGCAAGGCGCGGAGGTTGCCGTAGAACTCGTCCTGATCAAACTCAAGCCCGAGGCTGAACAACAGCAGCAGCAAACCAATCACCGCGACCAACTCGATGTTCGCCGCCTCGAAATCGAGAGGAAACCAGGTCGAGTTCGGGCTCGCGATGAGGCCGACCAGCATGTAGATGGGGATGGCGGGCAGACCCACCCGTTTTCCGAGCCGCCCCACCACGTATGCGATGAGGAACAGGAGCCCGAGAATCAGGAGGTCGACACCGAGGTGCATGTACTATCCGCCCGGCGCGGACTCGGCGGAGACCTTAGGGGCCATCTCCCCGGTGCGATAGAACGCGAACGCCTTAGCAACCTTCTCCGGGGTTCCGGCAACAACCAGAGTGTCGCCGGGAAATACGGTGAAGTCGTCTGCCGGAGCCGGGTTCGCCGAGTCACCCCGCACCACCGCAACAACGGTCAGACCCACAACACCCCGACTAGCGAGCGCTTCGAGCTTCTTGCCGGCGATGTGATCCTCGTAATCGACGCTGAACCAGTCGATGGAGAGGCCCGGGATGGCGTCGAGGCTCGACAGCGATTCGGTGATCCGCGTGCCGCCGAGCAACTCTGCGAGCGTATGAGCTTCGTCTTCATTCAGTCGCAGCGAGACCTTGGTTACGTTCGAGCCGTCTTCGGCGTCGGAAAAACTGATGAGGTCGCTTTGTCCTGAGCGATGCGAGATGACCCCGACCTTGCCGCCTTCATTGGTAACGAAAGTGTGCAAGACACCGACACCGGGAAGCTTGACCCGCCGAACGTCAACCATGAGTCACGCCCTTCCAGCCCTCAACCAGTCCGACCTACTCCTCCAGTCTAGGCGCGCCGGTTTGGCTACCCGTCCTCGCCCCCTGGGTCCTCGCCAAGCACAAATGCGCGCCGGCCCATCGCCGCGTGAACCGTCACCCCGATGTACTCCGCGATCGTTCCCAGAGCGAACAAGATTGTGCCGCTACAGATCAACAGCACGACAATTGTCGACGCCCATCCCTCCGTGTCGAACCCGAGCGTGAGCTTCACAGTGATGATCACAACGGCGCCGATCACGCCGCCCGCTGCGAAGAGCAAGCCGAGAGCGCTCACCAGTCGCAGCCCCCGCGTGCCGCTGGAAACAATGAGCCGACGGAAGTGAGCGAATAGCGAACCGACCGAGTAACTCGATTGTCTGCCGCCCTCACCGAGGTGCACCGGCTCGAGCGCGAACCGTGACGCAACCCATGACAAAGCGATATCGAGGTAGACGTCCGAGCCGCTCCCCTGGGCCGCTGCCCGGCCGATTGGCCCAGAGATGAGCCGGAAGCTGTGAAAGTCGCGGGCGTGCGACCCCAACGCCAGTCGAGCGGCCGCCATTCGAGCGATTCCGGATGCCGCGTTCCTGCGGATCCCGTGTGGGCGCCCGTTCGAGGGCTTCGCATAGACCACCTGTGCGCGGTCCTGCTTAGCCCGCGCCAGCATCCGTACGATCGCCTCGGGTGGGTGCTGCCCGTCCTAGTCCATGGTGACGATCCATCGACCCGTCGCTTGCTGCATCCCAGCAAAAGTCGCGGCGTGCTGGCCGAAATTGCGAGTGAGCCAGATCGCTCGCACGATCGAGTGGCGGCGCGCAAGGTCGCGCACCAGATCGGCCACCTCGTCAGAGCCACCGTCGAATACCAACAACACCTCGCACAGTTCGAACGGGAGTTCAGACGGTTGCGGTTCAAGCGACACAAGCTGATCGACGAGATCGCTCAGTGCCACATCGGCACGGTAGACGGGGATGACGACCGTAATCGTATCCGGGACTGCACTGCGCGAGTCGGGGGGTCGCATGGTTTCAGAGGGTAGCAGCAGGGCTAGCCGGTGCGAATGGGTACCGTGCGAAATTCGGCGATCTTGTCCCAGCACTTCTGCACCCAGTCGGTTTCGAGGTCCAGAGAGCTCGACGGTGCTGCGCCCACCGCCCATTGCGTCGCGCGCGACTCGACGTGATCCTGCAGTGACAGGAGTGATCCCAACACCGCTACGCCGGCCAGCGCCGAGATCGTCAGCACCGCCATCTGGGCGACCCGAGCTCTACCCACGGCGGGCCAGCTACCCAACAGGGCACCTCCCGCCGAGCCCAACACCACGGCGGCGAGAAAGATGATTGATCTCGGGAGAATCTCGTGCCAGAACCCCTCGTAGGTGAGCCCGTCGGCTGCCCGAGACACGACGGTGACCACGAGGGAGAACGCCAGCATCGCCGAGCCCACCGCGGCGAGCATCCCGGACTTAGCGGGCACGCCCAATCTGGTGCTCGCGAGAGCAATGGCCACCCCCACGACGAACGCCACGACGGTACCGGCACCGAACAGGAGCTCGATCCAGTCACGGATCGCCGTGGGCAGCGTCCACCCGAACAACTCAATGAAGGTCACGTCGGCCCCAAGCGGCCTAGTGCCCTCGAGGTAGCCCGACCTGAGCCGGGCACCGGGAGCGAGAAAGGCCACCGCCAGACCGACGATGCACAGTATCGCGAATGCCGCGCTCTCGATGACGCTGCGCTTGGAGAGAGATCGCCGATGGACAAGACGTGCGAGCAGAAGAACGGGTACGAACGCGAGCGCCGCAAATCCGAAAACCAGCCCGCCAAGCCCACTGGCAAGGCCGATCCCGCCGAACGCAGCGATGCTCAACCCCAGACTTCGTGGCCCGCGCAGCTGAACCAGCACCACCAGCGCAACGAGCAACGCGGGCACGAGCGAGTACTGCACGTTGACTGTTTGCCAGTCGGATGTCGCGGCCGCGTTCAGCCAGGGTGACCCTGTCTCCGACATGTCAAGCGATGCGGGAATCCACCAAAACCCCCACCACGCCAGTGCGAGCACGGGGGTGATGAGCGCCACAACGAGGAGTCGATCGCCGCGAGCGCCCACCGACGTGATCATGACGCACGCGACCGCGGACAGGGTGACGACTCCCGCCGTCGCCAGAAAGGGGAGGGCCGACGCAAGCCCAAATGGCAGGTGGGCTAGCGGCTGCCCGACGAGAAGCGACGTCACCGCAAGCTGGAACAGATCACCGATCCATGTCGTGTACCAGTGAGCAATCGATTCGACGTACCCGAGGCTGGCGTACGCTCCATGACAGTAGTCGTCGGCCAGTGGCCTGAGACGAGTGGCAAGCACTGCGACAAGCAGCACTATGGTCCACGCAGCGAGCGCGATCGCGAGCGCAACAACTCGAAGCGCCGTAAACCATCGAACGGGCATCCGACTTGACTCTGACCTCTCAGGCACGGCCCAACACTAATGGGCCCCACTATTCTGGCGCACGACCTATGACAGGCTGACGGGATGGATATCCTCCGGCGCCTGCGTGAAGACGAGCGCATTCGCTTCGTGGTCGTCGGCGGGTTCAATACGCTGTTCGGCTACGCGCTTTTCGTCGGATTCGAGTGGCTGCTCGACGGAAACTATCTGCTCAGCATCTGCCTCTCCTACGCGATAGCAACGATCGTCGCGTTCGTGCTGCACCGGAACATCACCTTTGCCGTGAAGGGCCACCGGGGAATCCTTATCGACTTCTTTCGCTTTGAGAGCGTGTATGTCGTCATGCTGGCGGTGAATGCCGCGCTGCTTGTCGTTTTGGTCGGCTGGTGGGGCTGGGCGCCTTACCTAGCTCAGGCCGCGATCGTCGTGATCACAACCGTCGGCAGCTACTTCGGCCACAAACTCTTCTCGTTCAGGGGTCGCGAGCGTACTGAAGACTAGGCGAGCCGCGAGCCAACTGGGTCAGCGCAAGATGTCGGGCAGTTCCGGCAACGTGGCCCAGGTCGCCGCGATTCCTGCGTCGAGTGGGGTGAGATCGGTTTCGCCGAACTCCGCACGGAACCGCGAGATATCGAGCACTACATGCTCGACAAAGGTTCGCGGCGAGGGTTGACTCTGGATCGTGAAGTCAGTCCCGACTACGGCACGCATACTATCGAGAACGTCGTTGACACTGTGGCCCTGACCACTGCCCAGGTTGTAGACGCGTGACTGGGGATTGCCCTCTGCCACTCGTCCAACCATCCGGATCACATCGTCGACGTAGGTGTAGTCGCGCACCATGCTTCCTGTGCCGAACACCGTGACGGGGAGCCCGGCGCGAATGCGGCTGAGCGCAATGGGGATGAAGCCCTGCCGATGGGTCAGATCCTGACCTGGGCCATAGGGGTTCGACAGGCGCAAGACGACGGACGACAGCGAATGCTCGGCCTCGAAGTAGCGAAGGTAGTGCTCGATAGTCACCTTGCCAATTCCGTAGGGCGAAACGGGCAAAGTCTCGTCGTTCTCCGAATAGGCCGCGAGCCTTTGGTCGCCGTAGACGGCTCCACCCGACGAGGCGAAAAAGACCCGCTTCACGCCAGCCGAGACGCAGGAATCGAGCAGGTCGAGCGTGGCCGACACGTTGGTTCGCAGGTCGACCCGCGGTTCGTGTTCGACGGTCGCCGGCGTCGTGGTCGACAGAAAGTGGAAAACGGAATCCTGACCTGCTACGGCGTCGTCAAGGTCTGCGACATTGAGAAGGTCACCGCGGACGATGCGCGGTTTGGCGGTGAACCGAATCTGACCAGCGCTGAAACGATCGAATGCCGTGACCTCGTGGCCGAGCTGGGTCAGGTGATCGACAAGCGCCGAACCAAGAAACCCATTCGCGCCGAGTACTAGTGACTTCATGCTCAACACCCCCACTCGCGGTCGATAGCATAGCCGACCCACGCTGAGGGTATGTCAGCGTCGCTGGTAGCGTGAAGTACGTCTCTAACGCGCTAGGAAATGGAGCTGCTCATCTCGCCCTCCGCCCGACTATCGCGCACAACCACTACACACGGCGTGGTTGACCTCTCGATCGTCGTGAACGTGTTTAGGGAGGGAAGGCTCATCCATGCCACCCTGCGAAACATTGCCGCGGGCGTTGACGTGCTCAAGGCGCGGGGGTTCACCGCCGAAGTTATTCTCGTTCTAGACAATACCGACCCCGCCACGCTGAGCTATCTCGAGCACGCACTCCCGACCCTGTTCGCTGTGGGTGAGGTCCACCAGTTGCACGTGCGCAACGGCGACCTCGGGTTGTCACGCAACAGCGGGCTCAGGTTCTCCCGCGGTCGCTTCGTCGCATTCAGTGACGATGACAACCTCTACTCCCTGAACTGGTTCGCCGACTGCGTGAGCATGCTCGACGGCTCCTCCGAGGATCAGATCCTCCACCCCGCTTACACCGTGCAATTTGAGGCGCGCAATCTGCTCTGGAAGACGATTGCCTCCGACGATCCC
>JBBQZJ010000134.1:0-6342 GCA_038207805.1 Actinomycetales bacterium
CTCGTCACAGCGCTCGCGAAGCCCGGTCAGATCGTTCCCGTTGACTCCGAGCACTCGGCGATCGCGCAGGCATTGAGGGCCGGAGCCGAGCGCGAGGTGGCTCGCCTGATACTGACCGCGTCCGGTGGGCCGTTTCGCGGGAGGACCCGCGAGTCTCTGGTCGCCGTCACTCCGCGGGAGGCATTGGCGCATCCCACGTGGGACATGGGGCTGGTCGTGACGACCAATTCCTCGACCCTCGTGAACAAGGGCTTAGAGATCATCGAGGCGCATCTGCTGTTCGGCGTGGATTATGACCGGATCGAGGTAACCGTGCATCCTCAATCGATCGTGCACTCGATGGTCGAATTCGTGGACGGATCGACGATCGCGCAGGCGAGCCCCCCCGACATGAGACTTCCGATTTCGCTCGGGCTGGATTGGCCAAACCGGGTGCCGGGTGTGGGCACGCCGCTGGACTGGACCGTTGCGAGCGAGTGGACTTTTGAGCCACTGGATGTCGAGGTGTTTCCGGCGGTGGAGTTGGCCAAGAGCGTGGGTCGGGCCGGCAGCACGTACCCGGCGGTGTTCAATGCTGCAAACGAGCAGGCGGTGCTGGCATTCCACGCTGGACGTATTGGCTACCTCGGCATCGTCGACACGGTGCAGCGGGTAGTGGATGCCCATTCGTCGCAGGGCATGAATCTCGAGGCGGTCTTCGAGGCCGAACGGTGGGCGCGCGCCGAGGCGGACAGGCTGCTCACGGCCTAGCCCGGCTATTCTGAGCCGGTGGAAACTGTGCTGCTGTACATTCTGGGCATCCTGATCATCGTCGTTGGGCTGGCCGTGTCGATCGGTCTGCACGAACTCGGTCACCTGATTCCGGCCAAGCGCTTCGGCGTGCGGGTCGGTCAATACATGATCGGATTCGGTCCGACCTTGTTTTCGCGACGTCGAGGCGAGACCGAATACGGGTTGAAGGCGATACCGCTCGGGGGCTACATCTCGATGGCGGGTATGTATGCGCCGGCGCGTGAGGGCGGACGAGGCCGCACCGCAAGCACGAGCATGTTCGACACTCTGGTGCAGGACGACTCGAAGGATGACGACGAGAACGGTCGCACGTTCTTTCAGCTTCCGGTATACAAGCGTGTCATCATCATGCTGGGTGGACCGTTCATGAATCTCGTGATCGCTGTGGTGTTGTACGCGGTGATCCTCAGTGGCTTTGGTATCGCGCAGACAACAACAACGATCGGTTCGGTCTCGGAGTGCGTCGTGCCTGCCACGAGCACTAGCCAGGAGTGCACGGAAACCGACCCGCCCGCGCCGGGACTAGCCGCTGGCCTCAAGCCCGGCGATCGCATCGTGAGCATGAACGGCAACCCCATCGACTCGTGGGCCCAGGCGACCGAGCTCATCCGTTTGTCGGCAGGACAGCCCCTGGCTATCGATGTCGACCGCAACGGCAACCAGCTGAGTCTTGTCGCGACTCCACTTCTTACCGAGCGTTACGTCTATGACGCGAACGGCACGATCACGAAAGACGCCGGCGGCGCTGCAATCACCGAGAAGGTGGGTTTCCTCGGTGTTTCGTCAGCAACCCAGATCGTGCAGCAGCCACTTACGGCCGTGCTCCCGACCGTCGGTGACCGCATCTCGGGCATCGTCACCGTCATCAGTCAGCTGCCACAACGCCTCGTGGATGTCGCCGTGTCGGCGTTTGGTCCGGGCGAGCGCGACCCGAACGGTCTGATTGGCGTGGTCGGTGTCGGTCGTCTCGCGGGGGAGATCACCAGCCTGACCGACGTTCCGATCACGAGCCGAGCGCTGGGTTTGATCGAGGTCGTGGCATCCCTCAACATCGCGCTCTTCGTCTTCAACCTGATACCGCTGGTGCCGCTAGATGGCGGGCACATTGCCGTTGCGTTGTTCGAGGGAATAAGGCGATTCTTTGCGAAACTGTTTCGCCGGCCCACTCCCGGACCCGTGGATGCCACCCGAATTCTTCCCATAACTCTGGCCGTCAGCGTGCTGCTCATCGCCATGACTGTGCTCTTGGTGTACGCGGACATCGTCAAGCCGATCACCCTTCTCTGATCACGCCCGTGGCTGCCGGGCCCCACCCGGTCGCGCACGCGTAAAGTAGAGTCTGTGCCCGCCATAAATCTGGGAATGCCCAAGGTTCCCGAAGTCCTCGCTCCGCGCCGCAAGACCCGACAGATCCACGTCGGAAAGGTCGGCGTTGGTAGCGACCATCAGGTGAGCGTGCAGTCGATGACGACCACCCAGACCACCAATATCAACGCGACTCTTCAGCAGATCGCCGAGCTCACGGCGACGGGCTGCGACATTGTGCGGGTCGCGGTGCCTCATCAAGACGATGCAGACGTACTGCACATCATTGCGGCGAAGAGCCAGATCCCGGTGATCGCTGACATCCACTTCCAGCCTCGGTACGTGTTCACCGCCATTGACGCAGGAGTCGGCGCCGTGCGCGTCAACCCCGGCAACATCCGAAAGTTTGACGATCAGGTCGGAGCCATTTCGAAGGCAGCCAAAGACGCCGGGGTGTCGATCCGCATCGGTGTGAACGCCGGCTCCCTCGAGCCGACCATCCTGCAAAAGTACGGTAAGGCGACCGCAGAGGCGCTGGTGGAGAGCGCGGTCTGGGAAGCAGGACTGTTCGAGGAGCACGACTTTCACGACTTCAAGATCTCGGTCAAGCACAACGATCCAATCGTGATGGTCAAGGCGTATCGCTTGCTCGCCGAACGTGGCGACTGGCCCCTGCACCTCGGAGTGACCGAGGCCGGTCCGGAGTTTCAGGGCACGATCAAGAGCGCGACCGCGTTCGGCATCCTGTTGTCCGAAGGAATCGGCGATACCATCCGGGTCTCTCTTTCGGCACCGCCGGCTCAGGAGGTCAAGGTCGGGCTCCAGATCCTTCAGTCGCTGAACCTGCGTGAGCGCAAGCTTGAGATCGTCTCCTGCCCGAGCTGCGGCCGGGCACAGGTCGATGTCTACAAGCTTGCCAATGACGTGACCGCGGGCCTGGAAGGAATGACAGTTCCGCTTCGCGTCGCGGTGATGGGATGCGTCGTCAACGGTCCGGGGGAGGCGCGCGAAGCCGACCTCGGCGTCGCCAGCGGCAATGGTCGCGGCCAGATCTTCGTCAAGGGTGAGGTCATCAAAACGGTTCCCGAAGCGGACATCGTGGCGACCCTTATCGAGGAAGCCAACCGCTTGGCTGCTGCGATGCCGGTCAGCGAGACGGGCTCACCGGTCGTCGTCACGAGCTAGCGCCGAGTGCTGTGCCGTCGAAGGGCCAGCTCAGCAAGTAAACTCGGCCCGTGTCAACTCGTCTCTCACAGCTCTTTGTCCGCACCCTTCGCGAGGACCCGGTTGACGCGGAGGTTGCGAGCCATCGACTCCTCGTGCGCGCCGGCTACATCCGCCGGCAGGCGCCCGGGGTGTTTGCGTGGTTGCCTCTCGGGCTGAAGGTTCGTCGCAAGATCGAGGCGATCATCCGCGAAGAGCTCGAGGCATTCGGCGCCCAAGAGGTTCACTTTCCCGCGCTCCTGCCGCGCGAACCGTACGAAGTGACCGGTCGATGGACAGAGTACGGTGACGGAATCTTCCGCCTCAAAGACCGCAAGGGCGCTGACTACCTGCTCGCACCCACGCACGAGGAAGTCTTCACGCTGCTGGTGAAAGACCTCTATTCGAGCTACAAAGACCTCCCGCTGTCGATCTACCAAATCCAAGACAAGTACCGCGACGAGGCTCGACCCCGCGCGGGCCTTCTGCGTGGCCGCGAGTTCTCGATGAAAGATAGCTACTCGTTCGACTACACGGATGCCGGCCTGGATCTCGCGTATCAACAGCATCGGGATGCCTACGAGCGGATCTTCCAGCGCCTAGGGCTCGACTACGTGATCGTTGCCGCCGACGCTGGAGCAATGGGGGGGTCCAAGAGCGAGGAGTTCCTTCATCCGACTCCGATCGGCGAAGACACCTTTGTGCGCACGGACGGCGGCTATGCCGCGAACGTCGAGGCATTCCGCACACTGCCGCCGGAGCCCCGTTCCTACGAGAAGCTCACCCCGGCCGAGGTTCTCGATACCCCTGACACCCCGACGATTGCGACTCTGGTGGCGGTGGCTAACGATAATCACCCGCGCCCGGACGGCCGCGCTTGGACCGCCTCGGACACCCTGAAGAACATAGTTCTGGCTCTCACGTCACTGGACGGTAGTCGTGAACTCGTCGTCGTCGGGCTTCCGGGTGACCGCGAGGTCGACATGAAGCGCGCGGAAGTGGCATTCGCTCCCGCTGAGGTTGAAGCGGCAACCGAAGCCGACTTTGCGAAGCATCCCGGCCTCGTCAAGGGCTACATCGGACCCTGGTCGTCACACGGAGCTGTGCTCGGGGAGAAGTCTGGCACGGGCCTGCGCTTCCTCACCGATCCGCGAGTCTCTGATGGTTCGGGCTGGATCACCGGCGCCAACGAACAGGGTAAGCACGTTTTCGGGCTCGTCGCCGGTCGAGATTTCATCGCTGACGGGCGCGTTGAGGTGGGCGAGGTGGTGGCCGGTGATCCGGCTCCGGATGGCTCGGGACCGGTCGAGCTCGCCCGCGGCATGGAGATTGGGCACGTGTTTCAGCTCGGTCGCAAGTATGCCGAGGCGCTTGGGCTCAAGGTGCTCGACGAGAACGGCAAGCTGGTGACAGTGACCATGGGCTCGTACGGGATCGGTGTCACCCGCATCATGGCGGTCATCGCCGAAGCGAACAACGACGAGAAGGGTCTGATCTGGCCCAAAAATGTGGCCCCGTTTGATGTTCATGTGATCGCCGCGGGCCGCGAAGAGCTTATCTTCGAGACAGCTGAGGCGCTCGTGAGTTCGCTCGAGGCCAGTGGTTTCGACGTACTGTTCGATGACCGCGCGAAGGTGTCTCCTGGCGTAAAGTTCGGCGACGCCGAACTGCTCGGTGTACCGCTCATCATCATCGTTGGTCGGGATGTCGCCGACGGGCGAGTCGAGTTCTGGAACCGGGCCACCGGGGAGCGTAGCAACATCGGGCTCGACGAGGTCGGCGCCGCGCTTCAGGCCTAGTTGGTCAAGCCGAGGTCGCCCGCGAACTCGGCACGAAGTCGATCGCGGACACCAACAAGGCTCGGGTAGCCCTCGAAGAATGCGAGCTTCTCGGCGACCAGCGACGCGCCGGAAGTCGAGTCTTCAATTACCCAGGTCATAAAGGACTCCGCGACGTCCTCGACAACATTCGTGGCCGCGTAGTCGCTCACAAAATCGTCTTCGTGCTCGAGGTAGAACGACCAAGCCACATCCGCGTCGGAGTTGTCGGCGGTGGGCGCCGCGTCCCCGTAACTCGTCCAGAATTGCTCGTTGAATGCGGCGAGCACCGATCCATCTGCGCAGCCTTCGTCAAGCCGGAGGGTGTCGCAACTGGCGGCGTTCGGATCGAGCTGGCCGACTCCCAAGGTGAGTATGTGGGCGTACTCGTGGATGAGCGTTGCGACGAGTTGACCGGGATCATCGCTGGTGGCCAGATTTGCGGCCAGTACCCATTTGTTCGGGTCGTCTGACTGATAGACGTACGCTAGCGTGTCGCTGTCTGGTGCGTCGCCGACCCGGTATTCCACCACAGCGGCCGCCGCTCCCTCGAGGGTTGTGACTCGCGTGAAGGTTTCCCAGACCAGCTGTGCCAGGCCAGTTGCAGCCGGTTCGAGCGAGCCATCATCGAGCACCGCATAGACCTCAACCGAGCCGAAATCCTCGTCGGCCTCGCGTGCAACGCCCGAGCCGGAGTCGTCACTTTCCAGCGCTGGAGCTAGTGCGCTGGTGCCGGCGAGCAACCCGACCACGAGGGCCACGAGGAGCACAGCGACCACCACGACCGACCCGACAAGGGCTGTGATCTTGAGTGTGCGCACTCGCCCACACTAGAGCGACATTGCGTCCGGTGCGGCGTGGTCGTGCATCCGGTACCGTTGGTGTCGACCCCGCAGTCGTGCGGGGGCCAACAGAAAATAGCGGAGGCCCTCAGTGGACATCGACCTGAGCGTGCTGCGACTCATGGAGCGCGAGCGCGAGATCCCCTTCGAAGAACTCGTTCAGATCATTGAGCAGGCCATTCTCACCGCGTACCTGAAGCACACGGGCGATCTCGAGCACAAGGCAATGGATGTGTCCTCGCCCAAGGCGCGCGTCGAACTCGACCGAAAGTCTGGCAAAGTCACCATCTGGGTGCCCGAGCTCGATGAGGACGGTGCGGTGATCGGTGAGGCCGAAGACAGCCCTGACGACTTCGGCCGAATTGCCGCATTCGCTGCGAAAC
>JBBQZJ010000135.1:0-6334 GCA_038207805.1 Actinomycetales bacterium
TCGCGGTCAGCGACTGCCTCAACTTCGGGAGCCCGGAGAACCCCGAGGTCATGTGGCAGTTCTCGCGAGCGGTCGAGGGTCTGGCCGACGGATGCCTCGAGCTCGAGATTCCGGTAACCGGCGGCAACGTCAGCTTCTATAACCAGACCGGCGACGTGCCGATCCACCCGACCCCGGTCGTCGCAGTGCTCGGCGTGATCGCCGACGTTGCGAAGCGCATCCCGAGTGGATGGCAAGACGAGGGCAACAACATCTACCTCCTGGGTATCACCCGCGACGAGCTCGACGGCTCCGCGTGGGCGGGCACTCTCCATGGTCACCTCGGCGGACTTCCCCCCGTCGTCGACCTCGGGGCGGAACACAAACTCGCCGACCTCATCTCGGCGGGTGGCGGGGAGAGCCTGCTGGCGTCCGCTCACGACTTGGCCGACGGCGGCCTCGGTCAGGCGATCGCTGAGGCGGTGCTGCGCTTCGGTATTGGCGCTCGCGTCTGGATCACCGAAATCATGGAGCGCGACGGCATCGATGCGACGGCCGCGCTGTTCAGTGAGTCGACGGCGCGGATGCTCGTGAGTGTGCCGCGCGAAGACGACGTCAAGTTCGTGGGGCTGTGCGAGGGGCGCGGCTACCCCGTGCTGCGCATCGGCGTGACCGAGGATTCTGGCGCGCTAGAACTTCAAGACCACTTCACGATCGGGATTGACGAACTGCGCGCCGTTCATCGCGGAACCCTGGCGGCGGCCTTCGGGCCGGTCGTCGGGCAGTAGCCTCGACGCGGACCGTGCCCATTGAGGGAACTCTCGGCCGGTGCGAGGTCGGGATGAGGAAACAACTCGTAAAGCCCCCGGCCACCCACCTGGGGATGCCGCGACGTCCGCACGGGAGCGTCGAGTGTGCCGCGCCACTTTCTGGGGGGATGGCCCGGTCTCGGCGCTCCCTCGCCTTGGCAGCGGTGGGTGGCTCGGAGGAACGGAAGTGCCACCAACGGCGACATTCCTTACCGTTGAGACACAGAACCGTCGCAAACGTGACGGGAGCGTAGCCTGATCGGGGAGGAATTAATGGTCAGGATCTTCAGAAGGTTCTTCGTCGAAGGCACCGTTGTCGCAGGGCTGGTCGCGATCGGGGGCGCCGTGACTGCCGCAATCAACACGTCGACCTGGTGGTGGTTGGGAGTACCGCTCGCGTGGCTTCCCATACTTGGCTACTTTGGCTACTTGCTACTGGCGCGGCCGGCGACCCACACTCGCAACCTGTGGCCGCTCTACAGCCTCGCCGTGGTCGGCGTCGCCGTTTCGCTGCTCGCCGGGCCGCTCGCCGTGATGCTTGCACTGCTGGGGTTGGCGGCCATCCTGACCTACTCCTACCTGTACTCTCGCCAACACGTGCCGAACGGTGGCATCCGAGTGGCCGAGCCGCTACCGATCTTCCCGCTGGTCCGCACCGACGGTACCGCTGTCACAAGTAGCGAACTGATGGACCGCCCTCAGGTGATCATGTTCTATCGAGGCAACTGGTGTCCGTTCTGCATGGTGCAGGTGCGAGAACTCGCAGAGCAATACCAAGAGTTGGAGCGCCGCGGGGTGGGTGTCGCGCTGATCAGTGCCCAGCGTTCGACCGACACAGCGGAACTCGCCTCGAAGTTCGACATCCCGATGGAGTTCTACATAGATGCGGATGGGGCGGCCGCCCGAGCGCTCGACCTCGTTCAGGTCGGGGGCACCCCGGCGATCTATTCGGCTGGCACCAACGGTGACACGACAGTTCCCACCGTCGTGATTACGGATGCCCGCGGCAGCGTGCTCTGGGTGGACAGCACAGACAACCACCGCATCCGACCGGAACCCGCTGCGTTCCTCGAGATCCTCGACCGGGCGGGCATTACCGCGTGAGCTGACTCAGGATGCGATTAGGGCTGGGTCTGAATCGTGCCCGTCGTCGCGATCGACTGGTGGTGGTGGATCACCTCGGCGACGATGAAGTTCAGGAACTTTTCGGCGAAGGCGGGATCCAGGTGTGATTCTTCGGCGAGTGCCCGAAGCCGCGCGATTTGTACCCTCTCGCGCTCCGGATCCGAGGCGGGCATTCCCTTTGACGCCTTGAGCCATCCGACCTGTTGAGTGAACTTGAACCGTTCGGCGAGCAGGTGAACGAGGGCGGCATCGATATTGTCGATGCTCTGCCGCAGGCTGGTGAGTTCGGCTTCTGGCTCCGTGTCGCTCATGTGCCCAATCTACCGGCGCAGTTCTACCGGCGCAGCCTCAGGGGCTCGCCCCCGAACTCAGCGAGCCGCGCCTCGAGGGCCGCCCGCACCCGCGGCCACTCGTCAATCAGGATCGAGTAGACAGCGGCGTCCCTCCAGCTGCCATCCGCCCTGGGTTGATCGCGACGAACTATGCCCTCGAAGACCGCCCCGAGCTTTGCGATGGCCGCCCGCGAACGGTCGTTGGTGGCGTCCGCCTGCAGCTTGACGCGCCCGAACCCGTGCTCAAATGCGAGGCCCAGCATAAGGAGCTTGGCTTCGGGGTTTATCGCGGTGCCCCACAGTTCGGGAGCGTAGGCCGTCCATCCGATGTGAGCGCGCTCCTTGGCCTCCTCGAAGTCGCCGAGGGTGGAGGTGCCGACGAGCGTCGAGGCATCCGGTCCGCTGGCGATGCGAACCGCGTAGACGTTGCCGGTCTGCCACGCAAAGTAGCCGCGGGCGAAGTCAACGAAGTCGGCCTCCGAGTCGCGATACCCGGCAGGGCCGCCGCCCCAGCCGCCCGCGAACACCTCACGCGAGCCGATTGCGCGGTAGAGGTCAGAGAGGTCGGCGTCGCGCAACGGTTCCAGCCGCACGAACCGGCCCTCGAGAACACTGAGCGGTGGCCGCGTTGCTGACACCGCTCCACACTACAGTTACACCATGATCGCACCGTGGCGTAACTCCGTGCTCGTGAGGGTTGTCGGTTCCGCTGGCTCGTGGTTCCTGTTCTCGTTGAGCTTCTCGCTGCTGATTCAAGTCTCGCTCGCCGTCATGGCGTTGGGCGGCTCGTGCGCGAGCGGTGGGCCCTACGAAATCGCCGTCGAATGTCCGGACAACGTGGCAGCGTTTGCCCCCCTGAGCATCTTCGGCGGTCTGATTGCGGTCGGTATCTCGATCTTCCTCGCTCAAGGCTTCGGCACGCCGTTGGCCACGTGGGGTTGGCCCATTCTCTTTGTCGGCCTCGGAAGTGTATTCATGCTCGCGTTTATTTTCGCGCAAGACCCCGTGGGGCTGATCCTTGGTGTGCTGTTCATCGCTATGGGTCTCGTGCCAATCGTGCTCGAATTTCGGGGAAGCCCTCAGCGGGTCTTCCTCGGGCAGTTCAACGTCAACGGGGTGCAATTCGCCGAGGGGATGCGGGCGCGCACGTCCCTGCTCTCACCCAAGCAGCCGAACCCCGATGATGCCGTTGCCCCGACCGGTGGATCCTGGGCGCTCGCGTTGTTCCTGTGCCTGGGCGGCATCGTGCTCGGGTATCTGACCGCTGTAGCGATTTTCAGCTAGGGCATGAGGTCGTGGCGAACCACGATCGCTTCGCGGTCGGGGCCGACCCCGATCGCGGAGATGCGGGCGCCGCTCATCGCCTCGAGGGCCAGAACGTACGCCTGCGCGTTCTTCGGTAGGGCGCCAAACTCGCGCACTCCGGTGATGTCTTCGCTCCACCCCGGGAACACCTCGTAGATCGGTGTCGCGTGATGGAAGTCGGACTGCGACACCGGCACCTCGTCGACTCGCCTGCCGTCAATGTCGTAGGCAACACACACCGGGATCTCGTCAAGCCCGGTGAGAACGTCGAGCTTGGTGAGCACGAAATCGGTCACGCCATTGATCCGCGCGGAATACCGGGCGATCGGAGCGTCGTACCAGCCCGTGCGCCGGGGCCGCCCGGTCGTTGTACCGAACTCGAAGCCCTTGGCCCGCAACCACTCGCCAGACTCGTCGTGCAACTCGGTGGGGAACGGCCCAGACCCGACCCTCGTTGTGTAGGCCTTGACGATGCCGATGACACGGTCCAAGCGGTTCGGGGCCACACCCGACCCGGTCGCGGCACCGCCGCTGGTGGAACTCGACGAGGTGACAAATGGATACGTGCCGTGGTCGACATCCAGCATCGTCGCCTGTCCGCCCTCGAACACGACGGTCTTGCCGGCATCCAGAGCCTGGCTGAGGAGCAAACCGGTGTCGGCGACCATAGGCCGGAGCCGATCGGCGTAGCTGAGAAGGTCTTCAACGACCTCGTCGACCAGGATCGCGCGGCGGTTGTAGATCTTCACGAGCAAGTGGTTCTTCTGGTGCAGCGCACCCTCCACCTTCTGGCGAAGGATGTTCTCGTCAAACAGATCTTGAATCCGGATGCCCACCCGGTTGATCTTGTCGGCGTACGCCGGCCCGATGCCGCGGCCGGTCGTGCCGATCTGGCGCTTGCCCAGAAAGCGCTCGGTCACCTTGTCGAGGGTGCGGTGGTACTGGGTGATAACGTGCGCGTTGGCGCTCACCACCAGTTTCGAGACATCCACACCCCGGCTGGCAAGAGCACCGAGTTCGTCGAAGAGCACCTCAATGTCGATAACGACACCGTTGGAAATCACGGGGATGACGCCCTCGGTCAGGATGCCGGACGGCAACAGGTGCAGAGCGTACTTCTGATCCCCGATAACGACCGTGTGCCCGGCGTTGTTGCCGCCGTTGAACTTGACGACGTAGTCGGTGCGATCGGCTAACAGGTCGGTCGCTTTTCCCTTGCCCTCGTCGCCCCACTGGGCGCCAATGATCACGATGGCAGGCATGGGCTATCTCCCTAATAGGTGGGCTGGGGATTACGCCCCAGTCTATCCACGATGCGTGGGCTACCAATGGGTGCTGGGATATCGGACTGCGGTCAGCTCGCCACGTGCTGGGTGACCCACGCGTGCACCACGATCGCTGCTGCCGCCGACGCGTTGATGCTGCGTGTCGACCCGTACTGGGTGATCTCGACGGACACATCAGCCGCGGCGAGAGCCGCGGCGCTGAGCCCGGGGCCCTCCTGACCGAACAGCAGCGCGCAGCGTTCCGGCAGGGGGTAGGTCTCGATCGGCTCGCTGCCCTCGACGTTGTCGATCGCGACTATGGGAAGCTCCTGCTCGCGCGCCCACGCGACGAAGGTCGCGACATCCGGATGGTTGAGGATGTGCTGATAACGATCGGTCACCATTGCGCCGCGCTTGTTCCATCGCCGCCGACCGATGATGTGCACGGTCTTCGCCCCAAACGCATTCGCGCTGCGCACGATGGACCCGATGTTCATGTCGTGCTGCCAGTTTTCGATCGCGACATGGAAGGGATGGCGCCGCTCGTCGAGATCCGCGACGATCGCCCCCATGCTCCAGTAGCGGAATCGGTCGATGACGTTGCGGGTGTCACCCTTCGCGAGCAGTTCGGGGTCGTAGTGCGGCTCGATGGGCCACTCGCCGCGCCACGGTCCGACCCCGTATGTGGTCAGCTCGTGGCTCGGGTTCGGCTCGCCGTGCGGCCCGTGGCTCAGGTTCGGCTCGCCATTTCGCTCTCGGTGCGGTTCCTCGGTCACCCTCCGAGGGTATCCGCGCTGCGCTCGTGTCGATAACTCCTGCAATCCTTCGGCACGTGGCAGCCGCTGTCCCGGAATCGTGCGGTTGGCGACACCTGCCACTGCAAAATTGCAGGAGTTATCGACACGAGCACGGGAGTTATCGACACGAGCACGCGGGCGGGCGGCCCTAGCACGCGGCGGAGACCCCGGCCGCCTGTTAACCTCGGCACATGCCTTGGCGCGCCGACGGACCGGACCTCGTACTGCACGGCGACAATCTCCCGACGATCGCGGCCCTCCCCGACTCGAGCTTTCGCCTCATCTACCTCGACCCTCCCTTCAACACCGGGCGCACCCAAACCCGCACCACCATCACCACCACCCGGTCGGCCGACGGGGCGCGCACCGGATTCCAGGGCCGCAGCTACGAGACCGTCAAGGGCACGCTCACGAAATACGACGATCGGTTTGCCGACTACTGGGCGTTCCTGGAGCCGCGCCTGATCGAAGCCTGGCGGCTGCTCGATGACCGCGGCACTCTCTACCTTCACCTCGACTATCGAGAGGCGCACTATGCGAAAGTCGTGCTCGACGCCCTGTTCGGGCGCGACAGCTTTCTCAACGAACTCATCTGGGCCTATGACTACGGAGCACGCGCTACCCGTAAGTGGCCGGCGAAGCACGACACCATCCTCGTCTATGTAAAGAATCCGAAAACCTACTTCTTCGACAACGAAGCGGTTGACCGTGAGCCGTACATG
>JBBQZJ010000136.1:0-6311 GCA_038207805.1 Actinomycetales bacterium
TCGACGAGGATCTGACGTACCTCGGCGTTCGTAATCACGGTGACGCCCTCGGCTCGAGCGAGATCGGCGATCGACTCGATTACCCTGGTGAACCCACCCATCGGGTAGAGCACGCCGTTGGCGAGGTCCAGGTGGCTCATCAGGTGGTACATGCTCGGTGTGAGGTACGGCGACGAACCGAGGAAAACAGCGGGATAGCCCAAAACCTGCCGCAGCCGCAGATCCGAGAACGTGCGCGCAACAAGCCGTGACAGGGGTTCGATCAGAAGCCGCAGAAACGTTCCGGTCTTGCTGATCACATCGCGGCGCAACAGAGGGCGGATGTCAGCAAAGGTCGTGTAGAGAAACCTCAGCTTGGCTAGGTCGTAGGTCTGCTTCGCCGATTCCAGATACTTCTCGAGGCGTGCCCCAGCGCCCGGCTCGATGCTCTCGAACAGTTGGATGTTCTCCTGCAACTCCGCCGAGATGTCGAGCGGGGCATCCGTGCCCTCGAAGTAGACCCGATAGCCCGGGTCGAGCGTGATGAGCTGCAGCTGTTCGTCTGCCGAGGTCCCCAGCAGCTTGTAGAAGTGGTCGAAGACCTCGGGCATGAGGTACCAGCTCGGCCCAGTGTCGAATCGGAATCCATCCCGCTCCCAGAGCCCGGCGCGGCCACCCAATTGAGATCGGCCCTCGAGCAGGGTCACCTGGTGTCCGTCGCGCGCAAGGAGTGCGGCGCTGGCGAGACCGGCGATGCCGCCGCCGATGACGATGACGCGGCTCACGGGGTGCGGCCCATCGTCGCGGCGAGCGCAAGGCGCGCTTTTACCGGATTGGGCACGCGCACCCGAGTGTGCACGAGCTCGGCCGCCGGGGTTTTGCGCAACCGCACGGAAAGTTCGGCGAACAGTGATTGCGCCAGTGCCACCGCGCGTCGACTGCTCGCCGGGAGCTCGGGAACCGTGCGGGCAGACACGGCTAGGTCCGCATCAATGTCGTCAAGCAAGCGCAGCTTCTCCTCTTCGGTAAATGTTTCAACGTTCACGTCGGGAAAGTAGCTTCGCCCGAGGCTCTCAAAGTCGGCGGCGAGATCTCTCAAGAAGTTGACCTTCTGGAAGGCAGCGCCCAACGCGCGCGCGCCCTTCTCTAGCCTAGGCAGATCCACGACAGTCTCTCCCAGAACGAAGGCTCGAAGGCACATGAGGCCGACTACCTCGGCCGAGCCGTAGACGTATCGCTCGAAACTGGCCTGATCGTGCTGCTTCGCACTGAGATCGGTGCGCATCGACTCGAAGAATGGTGCCGTGAGCTCGGTGCCGAACCCGGTCTCGCGCGCCGTCAAAGCGAACGCGTGAACCACGAGGTTCGAGCTAAAGCCGACATCCATCGCACTGTCGGTCTCGCGTTCCAGTTCATTCAGCACGCGGCCAGCGCCAACCGTATCGATTCCGGCGTTCTCCGCGGCCCCATCGACGATCTCGTCCGCGATTCGCACGAGAGCGTAGATGTTCTCCACGTGCTGGCGCACGCCCGGCCCGAGCAGCCGGGACGCGAGCCCGAACGAGGTCGAATACCGTCGGATGACGATGCTCGCTGTCTCCTCCGCGACCCGGTCGTAGAGCGCAAGCCGCGAGGTCACTTGACTCTTCCTATTACGTCATCGGCGAGGGGATGCAGCTCAATTCGCAGGGCCTCGGGAATGTGCGGCTCGCCCAAGCGAGCCAGCGCGCGATTGCCGTAGTAGCGGGCGAGCCCCTCGGTGAACGATTTCGCTCCGCAGGCCACCAGCACGTGGCGGATTTGGGACGCTTCGGCCTCGCTCATCGTCTCGGTGCCGAATATCGCGGCGACCTCAGTCCACTCCGGGGTTCCGGTTGCGTGAGCGATCAGTACCGTGCGCTTGCCTTCCCGCAGGTCGCCGATCGAGGTCTTGCCGGTCTGCTCCTCGTCCCCGAATACCCCAAGCAAGTCATCGACAATCTGGTAAGCGATACCGATCTCGCGACCGAACTCGCCGAGCGTCGCGACGACCTCGGACGACGCCCCGGCGAGAATCGCTCCCGCCTGCAACGGACCCTCAAACGAGTACACCGCAGTCTTCAGCCGCTCCATAGTGAGGATGTCGTCTACGCGCGGAACCTGAGGCAGCATCGCGAAGTCGACGTCGATGAGCTCGCCGGCCGCAGAAGCGAAGAGCGCGTCATCCATGACGTCGAGCAGCAGGGCCCTCGTTGCGTCGTCCACCCCGCTGCGGTCGATGAGCCGATACGAATTGAACAGTGCGAGGTCGCCCGCGATCACTGCCGCCGATAGCCCGCTGTGTTCGGCCGTGCGGTCGGCGGCGCCCGCGGCAGCAGCACGATCCCGGTAGGTTCCGGAGATGTTCGGCGAACCGCGCCGGATGAAGTCGTGGTCGATGACATCATCGTGAACGATGAGCGCCGTGTGCAGCAGTTCGAAGGCAGCTCCCACGTACGCGGCCGCCTGTAGGTCGGTTCCCCCGAGGTTTTCGTAGGCGGTCATCACCATGCGGGGGCGAAAACGCTTGCCGCCGATCGTGCTCGCCTCGAGCGTTTCCCAGAGCATTACATACTGCTCGCCCATCGCAGCTGCACGCTTCTTGGATAGGCTGAAGAATCGCGTCAATACGGCGTCGACCCGCGTCTGCCTCTCGTGCGAGGGGGAGAGCAGCTCCGAACTATCCACCTAGGCAGACTACCGCGATGACACCCACCGAACAGGTCGTACTGCTGGATGACGCGGGACAGCAGATTGGCGCAGCCGACAAGCTACACGTGCACACCGAGGCCACGCCCCTGCATCTCGCGTTTTCCTGCCACGTCTACAACCCAGACGGGCAGGTGCTGGTAACGCGCCGCGCCCTCTCCAAGATCACCTGGCCGGGAGTGTGGACGAACTCGTTCTGCGGGCACCCGGGCCCCGGAGAGTCGATGCAGGATGCGATGGTGCGTCGGGCATCCACCGAGCTCGGCATAACCGTCGACGAGTTCGAGCTGATCCTGCCCGACTTTCGGTATCGCGCGGTCGACGCCTCGGGCATCGTCGAGAACGAGGTGTGCCCCGTCTATCGTGCGGTAACGACGGATGTGGTGCGCCCGAATCCCGCCGAAGTTGCGGAGTTCGCGTGGGTCGAACCCAGCTCGCTTCACGACGCCGCGATCGCCGCTCCGTACGCATTCAGCCCGTGGCTGGGGTGGCAGCTGGAGCAGCTGGCACCGTAGGGTTACGCGCCCTTCGCGCCGGCATCCGTTGATCTCACGTCGGTCATGTGGAAGTTTTGGAAGCTGCGCGACGCTGTGGGGCCACGCTGCCCCTGGTACCGGTTGAGGTAGGCACCGGAGCCGTATGGGTTCTCGACGGGCGAGCTGGTGCGGATGAAGCACAACTGGCCAATCTTCATCCCCGGCCAGAGCTTGATCGGTAGCGTCGCGACGTTGCTCAGTTCGAGCGTGACGTGCCCGGAGAATCCGGGGTCGACGAAGCCGGCGGTCGAGTGCGTGAGCAGCCCTAGCCGACCCAATGAGCTCTTGCCCTCAAGCCGCGCAGCGACATCATCGGGGAGGGTCACGAGCTCGAACGTTGACCCGAGCACAAACTCGCCGGGGTGCAGGATGAATGGCTCCCCAGCCTCGACCTCCACGAGGTGCGTGAGGTCGGGCTGATCCTCCGCCGGATCGATAAATGGGTACTTGTGATTGTCGAACAGCCGGAAGAACCGGTCGAGTCGCACGTCGATGCTGGACGGCTGCACCATGTCGAGCTCGAGGGGTTCGAGTCCGATGCGGCCGGATGCCAGTTCGGCACGGATGTCACGATCGCTGAGAAGCATGCGGCAAGACTAGCTAGAATCGTTCCGGTGCCGCTGAGGCGGCCACGCGGATGTAGTTCAATGGCAGAACTTCAGCTTCCCAAGCTGATAGCGCGGGTTCGATTCCCGTCATCCGCTCACGTGTGATGTCTCGGGTCATCGTTCATAGATGACTCGAGACATCGTTCACTTTTCGCTCTCCTTGGGGAGGGCGTTTTGTGGTTTTTGGGGTTGGTAGTCGCGTGTGGGGTCGAGGGTCAGCTCGCGGAGGAGTTCGCCGGTCGCGGGGTTGATGATTCTGATGTCGCGATTGTGGACGAGGATGATGATTCGTGTTCTGGCGTGGGCTCGGCCGATTCCGATGTGATGCATTCGGGAGTTGATGCGCAGGGTGATTTTGCCGGCGTCGTCGATGCGGTCGTGTCGCACTCTCCAGTGTCCGTTGGTGCCGGCGGGGACTGCTTTGCTGCGTGCGGTGTATGTTTCGGCGGGCGTTGACCGGTCGAGGGATCGGTGCGGGCGCATCGTGTTGTAGTAGCTGCGGAAGCTCTCGAGCTGGGCCTGGAGGTGCTCGATCGTGGTTGCAGGGGGTTGGGTTCGCAACCATTTCTTGAGGGTTTGCTGGAACCGTTCGACCTTGCCTTGGGTCTGGGGGTGGTTCGGTTTTCCGTTCTTCTGGTCGATTCCCAGCAGGTTCAGTTCGTTCTCGAAGCTGTTGCGGCCGCCGCGGAATCGGGCGGTGAAGACCAGCCCGTTATCGGTCAATGTTGACGCTGGAGGCCCGTATTCGTTGATTGTGGCGCGGAACTGTGTCAGTACGTGCTGGACGTTAACGACCGGGTAGGCGGTGACGCTCAGAGCGAGGCGGGAGTGGTCATCGATGAAGGTGAGGATCTCGACGCCTTCGCCGGAGGCGAGGCGCCAGTGGGTGAAGTCGGATTGCCAGGTCTCGTTGGGCAGCTCGGCTTGGAAGCGCAGGTAGGAGGAACGGGGTCGTTTCTTGGGTTCGGCGATGACGAGGTTGTGGCGGGTGAGGATCTTCCAGATCGTCGAGACCGCGGGGCTGGTTCCGTGGTCTCGGTGCAGGTGTGCGGCGATCGTGTGGGGACCGGCGTCATGGCCTGCTTCGTTCAACTGCTCACGCATCGTAATGATGCGTCTCTCAAGCTCGGGTGAGGTTCTCGTCGGGCTGGTCAACGGACGTCTGGAGCGGGGCTCGATCGCGTCCCAGCCGCCGTGGAGGTAGCGGGTGACGAGGGTATGGACCCACCGGTAGCTGACGCCATAATCGCGCGCGACGTCTGCTTTCGATCGGCCCTCGACAACGACACTGGTCACGATGATCCGGTTCTTCTGCACCCTTCAAGACTCTGAACGATGTCTGGAGACATCTGTGAACTATGTCCTCGAACAAGACACCACCGGTTCCGCCAATTGAAAGTCCCGCGAATCGCGGGGTCTGCAGGGCAAAATACGGCGAGTTGTGGGATAAGTACACGGCGAAGGTGAAGTACAAAATCGTTCCCGGACTCTACTGACCCTGACACGCTCGACCGCCTTCGCGTAGCGTGAGGAGCATGGTCAAATCAGCTGTTGTTACCGGTGCCGCGATGGGTATTGGTCTTGCAATTACTCGCAAACTGGTTCAAGAGGGATATATCGTCATCGCGGTCGATCGAGACGAACGCGCGCTTGGTGAGGTGACCGACAGCTTGGGCAGCACGGTAGTTGCCGTAGTGGGGGATGTCACGCGCTGGGCCACACATGAACGGGCGGCGGATGCGGCGGCCGAACACGGATCTCTCGTTGCCTGGGTCAACAATGCTGGCGTGGATGTGTATGGGCCGGCTCACGAGGTCGACGAGGCGCACATTCGCCTGTCGCTTGAGGTCAATCAGCTTGGCCCGATGTTCGGGACTGCCGTCGCGGTGCAGCGAATGCTGCCCGCGCGCGGAGGGTCCATCGTCAACATCAGCTCAATCCAAGGCGTCTCGGCGTTCCCCGGATACTACGGCTACCAGGCGGCGAAGGCCGCCGTAATCATGATCAGCAAGGGCGTCGCTGTCGACTACGGCCCCTATGGAATTCGGTGCAATGCGGTACTGCCAGGAACCATCGAAACGCCAATGACCTACTCGACGTTTGCTCCCGAGAGCGATAGTGCGGAGGCTCTGGCCGCCGAAGCTCTGCTTGCGCCGCTCGGCCGAGTGGGGCAACCGGAAGAGGTTGCCGAACTCGTTGCCTTCCTCGCATCAGACGCATCCTCCTTCGTGACCGGTGCTGCGATCCCGGTCGACGGGGGAACAACGGCGCGGTCCTACCCGTACCCGACCGTCCCGGTACCGGGGCGCCCACTGCCCTGAATCGTATATCGTCTAGGATAAAGAAAATCGCCGCTCACAACCCATCCGGAGAAGCCATGAACGAAGCAATTCCCCGAGTTGAGGCCGCCCAGCAAGCCGCAGCACCGCGTTGGGCGGTGCTGCAACGGCAGATCATCGAA
>JBBQZJ010000137.1:0-6309 GCA_038207805.1 Actinomycetales bacterium
CGTGCGGAGCATACATTCAACATCGCTCACCACGCCGCGAAGCGAGAACGCGAGATCAAGGCCCGTGACGGCTCCAGCAATGACACCCTTCGACAACGGAGGACAGTTGTACGGGAGATGCGCCTCGGCGCCGATCAGCAGAATGGAGCTGGCGAAGCCCGATCATCGGGTGACCTCAGCGGTGCGAAGTCCGGAGAACGAGGCACCCACGATGACGAGATCTGCGGCGTCCGCGCTCTTCACCCGCGAACGGTGATCGCCTGCATGGGGCACACGTCTGCGGCGGCCTCAAGCTTCGAGCGCTCTGAATCGGCGGCCGTCTCGATGTACTCGAGCTGGTCGACGTCGTTCAACCGAAACACTTCGGGCGCTTCGAATACGCATTGCCCATAGTGCTGGCACTTATTCATGTCTACGTGGATCTCGATCACGTCAGCTTGCCCTTCGTAGCCTGACTACTTGTCACACAAGTATAGCGACTAGTGCTTGATCATGTAGCCGCCATCGACGAAAATGGAAGTGCCCGTCACGAACGACGCGAGCGGCGACATGAGCCACAGCACGGCGCCTGCGACGTCGTCCGGCGAAGCCATCCGGCCGAGGTAGTGCATGGAGTTCGCCAGCGCAATGAGTGCGTCGGGATCATCAGCTGTTGCCAGAGCGTGGTGAGTGAAGCCCCCGTCCACCCACCCAGGGCAGACAGCGTTGACGCGGATGCCCTGGCTCGACAACTCTCCGGCTGTCGCGTAGGTGAAGCTCAACACGGCACCCTTGGTGGCGTGGTAAGCCGAGCCTGCATCGGAGCCCGAGAAGGCAGCCACCGATGCGAGATTCACAATGGATCCCGATCCGTTCGCTCGCATCATCGGCGCAACCGCTCGGGTAGTGATGAACGTGCCGGTCGCATTGACGGCGTAGCTGGTGTTCCAGTCATCATCACTTAGCTCGTCCAGGGAGCCAGCCTTCAGGATTCCTGCTGCGTTAACCAGACCAGTAGGCCGGCCAAGCTGCCGAGAGCCTTCCACGATGGACTGCTCAACCGAGTCGCGATCAGTAACGTTCATGAGAACACCGACCACGCGGCCTCCTCTGGAACGCAGGTCAGCGACTACCTCGTCGACGCGAGCACCATCAACATCGGCAGCAATGATGCCAGCACCGGCATCGGCGAGCATCGAGGCGATCGCCCTGCCGATCGACCCCGCGGCGCCGGTCACGACGATAGTGTCGTCAGAGAGGTCGATCGTGATCATCGTTCACTCCCGAAAACAAGCTCATCCGCTTTGCTCCACTGACGCACAGCCTCCACGTCTACCTCGAATCCGATTCCTGGTCGCTCGGTCATCTCAATCGACCCGTCGATGATGACGCGAGCACCAACGATGTCGTCGAAGAAGGGCACATCTTGCGCGTGGAACTCGAGGGCGAGAAAGTTCGGCCATGTGCTGGAGACCTGGGCCGCGAAAGCAGTTCCGACGGGCCCAGCGATGTTGTGCGGGGCTATGGACATGCCGCGATCTGATGCCGCCTCCGCGATTCGACGGGCCTGCTGCACACCGCCGACCTTGCCGAGATCGGGTGTCACCACCGCGAGCGCGTGGGCGTCAAGGACGGGTTCGAACGCGCGGTAGCCGATGAGGTTCTCGCCGCCCCCGAGCGGTACGCCCACCGACTTGCTCAGCGCAAGAAGCCCGGCCACGTTGTCGGGCGGCAGCGGATCTTCGAGCCAGAGGACGGGCTCGCCTTCGAGAGCTCGAGCAATGCGCAACGCTGAGCCGAGGTCGTAGCGCCAGTGGAGGTCGAAGGCGAGTTCAGTCGTCGGCCCTGCTCCTCGCCGGATGGACGCGACCATTTCGGCAGCGAGCAGCTCGCCACCCGGTGGCATAGATTTCGAACCCGCGTGCAAAGGCACAAGGCCGGGAACATCGAGGTCAAACTTTAGGGCGTCGAACCCTGCAGCCACTGCCTCACTCGCTCGGCGCTCGAGGAGCGAAAGATCGATCGGCGCTGTTTCTGCGCCGGGGTCAAAGAGCATGCGCCCCACTTGGCCGTCGGCGATCTCCTCGCCGAATGACCACCGCGGACGTCTGATGTCGAGCATCGGACCCAGGCTCATCAGGCCGGACCCTCCGTGACAATCTGCGTACACTCGCACCGACTCGCTGAATCTTCCGCCCAACAAGCGCCAGAGCGGAACGTCGAGGGCACGGGCGTTGAGATCCCAGAGAGCTCCGTCGATCCCCGAAATCGCGTTGTGAACGATCCCCCCGACCGATCCCGCTCCCGAGGTCGCGGTGACGAGTCGAGTGACGATCGCTTGCGCGTCGCGCGCATCGCTGCCGACGATCAGGTCGCCCATACTCGCAATGATCGAGGTGAGCCCGGGCGCGAAGAACGATTCTCCCCAGCCCACGAGCCCGTCATCTGTCTCGACACGAACGATCGTCCAGTCGAAGTTGGCCTCGACGACCGCTGTAGTGACGGATCGAATTTTCATGTCATGCCTTTCGGGAGTCGTTGCGCCGGTTCGTTGACTAGTCAGGAATGGTCGGAGTGGCGATACCGCACGAGGTGGTGCGCGTATCCGCCGTCGATCACTAGAGTCGCCCCTGTCATGTACCGCGCCCCTGTAGACGCTAGGAAGACAGCCGCGGGCCCGATCTCCTCGGGGACACCCACACGGCGGAGGGGAATCCAGTCACGAAAGTTCTCATCGCCGATCTCTTTGATGACCAGCGCATTGATGTCGGTGGCGATCGCTCCGGGTGCGATCGCATTGACGCGGATACCCTCCGGGCCAAGCTCGATGGCGAGCGTCTTCGTCGCCATGGCCAGAGCTGCTTTGGACGCCGCGTAAGCGGTGTTACCCCACGATGGAACGGTCTCGTGAATGGACGAGACATTGATAATGCTGGCGGCAGGGGAACGCCGCAGCGCCGGAAGGAGTCCGCGAACAAGTGCCAGGGGTGCCGCGAGATTCACCTCGAGGGTGCGATGCAAATCGTTTGGCTCCATCGTCTCGACGCGCGCGCCGATCTCGACTCCCGCGTTGTTGACGAGAATGTCGAGGGGAGCATCCCAATCGAGTACTCGATCGACTAGCCGCGCCACCTCCAGCGGGTCGGCGAGGTCGGCGGCGACTGCCGTTGCTCGACTCATGCTCGCTGCGACTGATTCGGCTTCGGAAAAACGTCGACCATGAACAATCACGTTTGCGCCGGCGGAGGCAAGCGCCCGGGCGATCGCCAGCCCGATGCCGCGCGTCGACCCGGTGACGAGCGCGGTGGTTCCGCGCAATCCGAAAGTTTTTGCGAGATAGGAGTGCTCGCCCTGGTGCGAGGTCAATCGCGTGCCTCTCTGTGCGATCCGGCGGCCACTCGTATCGGCAGCGGCGCTGTAAGTCTGACATATACTACAAGTAGATGACTCACGCTGCGCTTGAGCGGAATCGCCGAGTGCCTACGCGCCAAAGGAGCCGGTGCACCATGATCGAGCAGCTCAATTCCGCCATCGATGACCCATGGCGGGTTCGTGAAGCGACCGCGCCCGAGTGGGCGAAGCATCTCATAATCTACGAGCTCAATCCTCGTGGTTTTACCTCCCCCGATGGCGCGGGAGACGGCAGCGGGAGCGGAACGTTCGCGTCCCTCGAGCAGAAGCTGCCGTATCTGCGCGACCTTGGCGTGAACGGCATCTGGCTCGCGGGTCATCATGAGGCGACCAAACACTTCTACGGCGTCTGGTCGGTCTACGCCGTTAGCCGACCCGACCGCATAGACCCTCTCTTGGGCACAGACGACGATTTTAGACGGCTCATCGGTGCTGCGCGCGAGCACGGCATCCGCATTTTTCTCGATGTAATCGCCCACGGCGTCCTGCACGACAGCTCCCTCGTGGCCGAGCACCCCGACTGGTTTCCGAGCTCGACGTGGCAAATGGCCGATTACGACTACACGAACCCTGAGTTCCGTTTGTGGTGGGTCAATCTGTGGACAACCTATGCGCTCGACTACGGCGTCGATGGGTTCCGCATCGACGTCGTCATGGGCGACGCGACTCTGTGGGACGAGATCGTGGCGGCATGCCGCGTTGCCGGCAAAGAAATCGTCGTCTTTCCGGAGATTGAGCGCTACCACTTCTCGCAACAAGACAACCAGGGAACGCCGCGAGACGTGTATCGCGAGATTCACATCAATGACATCGTCGGTGCACGACGCGGACTGGCTTCTGCGCAGATCAGTTGCCATGACTACGGTTGGGAAAACCTGCCTGGAAATCATTACTTTGCCCAGGGGAGTCGAGCACGCATGGCGCACATTTCACTCCTGGCGCCTCGCGTGCCCTTGTTCTTCGCCGGTGAAGAGTTCGATGCCAATCCCACCCCACTACCCGATCTCACTCAGGGACTGTACGGTACCGGCGGACCTGGCGGGTGGCTCTACGGCAACCAGCTCGACTGGGGTCAGCTTGAGCACGCGAAATGCAGTGACATGCTCTCGGATGTGACGACCATGCTGCGCATTCGGCGCGAGAACCAGCACCTCATCAATGGGGACTCATCGACAATGGAGATTGTGCCGATTCCGTACGACGGAGCCACCCCTTTCGTGCCCTACGCGCTGGTTGACATCGGCAAGGAGGCGATCATCGTCATCACGAACCCATCAATCGTGGACCTCGAGACGACCATCAGGCTTCCTCGGGCTCGCATGGGGTTCGAATCGGATGCCCACCTTGAAATGATCGACCTAGTAACCGGCTCGTCCACGCCGGTCGACGATGACACCATGTCGGTTGCAATCGCTGCGGACGGCATACACGGTGGAGGATTCCGTGTACTACGCGTCGCCCCGAGTTCGCACTAGACAGCGCGGAACAGTGGCGTTACTCTGGAAATCTACTTGTGTGACAAGTAGGTAGGATGCTTCTACATCACATTCCCGAACCCCGAAGGAGTTCATCATGACAACGAGGTCACGAAGGAAGGCGATCGCTGCTGCGGTTGCCCTTCCACTCGCGTTCGGCCTGGTCGCATGCACCCAGAGCGCGGAGGCGCCGACGGATGACCCGATCACCCCCGATATCGAAGCGACTCTCACGATCTGGCACTACAACGAGCTCGCAGGTCTCCAAGACATCGACCCTCAGATTGCTCAGTTCCAGAAGCTGTACCCCAACGTCGAGTTCGAGGTGACCTTCATTCCTGAAGAGCAGTTTCCGAACCGGGTCATCTCCGCCGCCACCAGCCAAGACGGCCCGGACATTATGTGGTACAACGGCGCCTTCACAAAGACCTTCGCTGACGCCGGTGTCATCGGAGACATCACCGATGAATGGGCAGCGTTCGAGGACGCCAGCCTGTTCCCGGATTCAGTTCTGCAGAGTGCCGGCGACCGAATCTATGGCGTACAGGCCTACGTGAACCTGAACGCCCTGTACTTCAACCAGACCATTCTCGACGAGATCGGCGTCGACGTGCCGTCGACATTCGATGAGTTGGAAGACGCCATGCGCGCCGCGACCGACGCGGGCTACCGAGGAATGATGCTTCCCGGGGCGCCGGGTGTGGCTGGCGAGTGGATCTCCAAGGCCTTCTTCACCGGCTACGGTGTTCAGAACTTCTCCGACTATGCCGACCCGGCTGTGGAAGAGATGTTCAATCGGGTCGTTGGCTGGGTCGACGAGGGCCTGGTGCCCAAAGCGACAGTCACTCTGCCGCAGGCCGAAGCCGTCAATGAGTTCGTATCGGGCGACGTCGCCTTCTACGTCGGCGGCAACTGGCAGCTCACGCTGCCGGCCGATGGCGGTTTCGACTGGGGTGTTGCACCGATGCCCGCTGGTCCGGCCGGACCAGCGATCGTTTACCTCGGTGGGCAGGCAGAAGCCCTCGGCGCCTTCGCCAGCAACAAGGCTCTCGCGTGGGAGTTCTTGAAGCAGACGTGGCTGACCAAAGAGCACGGCACGATGCGCCTCGGTCTCGGAAGCATTCCGACGCGCGCTGATGTTCTGGAAGGCGATGTCGACCCGAACGTGCAGGCCTACGCGGATGCCGCGGCCAACGGAACGCCGCTCTCGTCTGACACCGCGACCACGCTCGCGGTAGGCGACCTCTGGAGCGGTGTGCTTGCAGGGCAGACCGGCCCCGCCGACGCAGCGTCCCAAGCAGCGCAGATAGCGGCCGGGGCTGAATAACACAGTGGCAATGAACACCGCGGTGCGCGCGACAGGAGCGTCGCCCGCCCCCCGCCCCCGCCGCCGGCCAGCACCGGGGGGGCCCCCGCCACCCTGCAACATCCCCACACCCCCCCC
>JBBQZJ010000138.1:0-6247 GCA_038207805.1 Actinomycetales bacterium
GAGCACCCGCGGCAGGTGATGTTCGCTCTTCGGTGCCTTCAGGCGGGTTGCTGCGTCGGTCGCCGTCGCATCCGTGCGCGCCAGCCAAGCCGTGAAACTGCGGGCCGCCGCCGCCCGCCGTGCCAGCGACGACTTCGCGAGGCCGGCTTGAGACGAGCGCCACAGCCAGTCGCGCAGAAGCTCCAGGTCGAGGTCGTCGAGTGTGGATGCCCCGCGTGCGCCGGCGAAGTCGACCAACTGGCCCAGATCGCTGCGGTACGACCGCACCGTGTGCGGGCTGAACCCGCGATCGGCCGCGAGGTAGCTCGCGAAGTCGTCTACGCTGCGGGAAAGATCCACGGGACCATCGTCGCGCATTCGCGCTCGACCCCCCTTGACCGCGCTAGCGTTTCATCATGACGATCCCACGCGGAACCGCCCTCATCACCGGAGCGACCGCCGGTATCGGCGCCGAGTTTGCCCACCAGCTTGCGGCCCGCGGCAATGACCTCGTGCTGGTCGCGCGTGACCGCGAACGATTGGATGCCCTCGCCACCGAACTCACAACCAACCACGGCGTGCACGTCGAGGTTCTCGTCGCCGATCTGCTGGCCGACTCCGGGCGGAGCGCCGCCGAGGCGCGCGTCGCGAATGTGGAGCGACCCATCGACGTGCTCGTCAACAACGCGGGCTTCGGCCTCAACACCGACTTCGACCTCAGCTCGGTCGACGACGAACAGCGACTGCTCGACATTCTCGTGACGGTTCCGATGCGCCTCTCACACGCTGCGCTGGGACCCATGGTTGAGCGACATCGCGGGGCGATCATCAATGTCACGAGCATCGCTGCTTATGCGCCGCTCGGCAGCTACTCGGCCGCGAAGGCGTGGCTGCAATACTTCAGCCGGTGGGCCAATGCCTTCTATCGACCCGCCGGGGTGACCGTCACGGCTCTGGCACCCGGATTCGTGCGCACCGAGTTTCATGCGCGCATGAACGTGGCTCGCGAATCCATGGCACCGGCGTGGATGTGGCTCGACGTCGAGCCCCTCGTGCGCAGCGCACTCCGTGCGGCCGATCGCGGGCGCGCGGTCTCGGTGCCCAGCGTTCGCTACCGCGCGATCTCCGTTGTTGCACGAATGCTGCCGATGAGAATCGTCACGCGGGTGGCCACGAGGGATCGCTGGTCGCGGCGCTAACCGTTGCTGGCAATTTCGGCGGAGTTGAAGGCGGAGGTCTTCTTCGAGAAGGTCTCGATGCGCTCCTCGTGAGTCATCGCCTCGATCTGAGCCCAGGCACCCGCTGGGAAGCCCGACACCTCGGCGGTGTCCCCCACCGGGATGATCGAGTGAACAAGCTGCTCGTCATAGACGTGCACCACGTTGACCGATTGGCCGAAATCGACGCCAGACAGCAGCCGGTCTTCGGCGCTGAGGTCGAGCGTGTAACAGGTAGCCGACGCGACCGAGACGGGGATGCCCCCGAAGGTCGAGTGTGTCGAGTAGTGGAGGTGCCCGGCGAGAATGCCGCGGACATCCGACCCCTTCAGAACCGCTGCAAGCTTGTGCTGATCGAAGAGCTCTAGCATTCCCATCGCTTCGAGCAGCGGGGTCGGGATCGGCGGGTGATGCACGGCGAGCAGCGTGCCATGCGGCGCAGGGGTGGCGAGCACATCGGCTAGCCACTCCAGTTGGGCGTCGGTCACCTCGCCGTGGTGGTAGCCGGGCACGGTGGTATCGAAGGAGATGATGCGCAGACCGTTGACGTCGTAGACCCGGTCTTGCGGGGCATCCGACTCTTCGTCGAACAGTAGTCGCGAATAGTCGGGCCGCTCGTCGTGGTTGCCAATGACCCAGATGACTTGGGCGTTCATGCGCGCGGCGGCCGGCTCGACGATCTCGCGCAGGCGTGTGTAGGCATCCGGCTCGCCGAGGTCGGCGAGGTCACCCGTGAAGACGATCGCCTCGGGTTTCGCGATCGACCGCTCAAGCTGGGCGAGTGCCTGCCCGAGGTGCTCGATCGTGTTGACCTTGCCATACAGCGGACGACCGCCGGCAAGCAGGTGGGTGTCGCTGATGTGGGCGATGGTGTGGGACGGGGCGGGGTATTGGCCGAGTTGGATCACTCGGTCAGCCTACGGCGGGGCCGCTCGTACAGCCAGAGTGCGAGCACGACCAGCAGTGGCCATACCGATTCGAGGTTGGCGGCGACGCGCTCGATGAAGCCGATGTAACCGAGGGCGGGATTCGACCAGACCGCCAGGAACCAGAAGCAGAATGTGGCCATGAGAGCCGTGCCGAGAATGGCGCCGGGTGGACGGATGATCCAGGGATACCGAGAGCTCCGACGCATCCCGATCAGTGGCCAGATCGCGAGGAGGATGAATCCGGCGATCGCGCTCCACCGGTGTTCCACGCTGGTTCCGGCGACGGTAGGAAGCGGGAAAATCGCCACCAGAAAGGTCGAGACGGCGGCGGCCATGAGCGCGATGCGGCCGGGCCAGCCAATCCCGATCGCAAAGGTGCCGGTTATGCCGTGGCAGACGGCGGTCAGCATGAACATGACCGTCATAAACACGCGAGTGGGGGCATCCCCCGCCGCAAGCTCGCTGATCGTCTGGGTCAGCGGATCGTAGCTCGGCCAGGCCGCACCCGCGGCAACCGTGCCACCGATGAAGAAGACCGGGGCGAGCGCTGCGGATACCAGGGCGGGTCTGCGGACGAGTGCGGTCATGGCGCAAGGGTATCGGCCGGACCGTCATCGGGTGGAACCGCCGCGCGACACCCACCCCGCCTCGCGCTCGACGGCCTGACCCGTGAGCTCGAGGTGGGCAAGCATCCCTTGTGTCTGGGCAATTGACAGACCCGCCCGCGCAGCGATGTCGGATGTCCCGCGCGCCGATCGCGTGCTCATCGCGTCGCGGAGGCGGGTGAGCGCCGGGTCGTCCGCCACGCTCCGCGACCCGTCGCCGCCCGCTGGGGTAGGCCCAGACACTCCTGACTCGAGGGGCGCAAGCTCGGCCATCTCGTCTGCGTTGGTCACGCAGGTCGCGGCGGTTTCCCGAAGCAGCCGGTGACATCCTGCCGACGCGGCACTCGTCACCGGGCCCGGAACCGCACCGACCGGCCGCCCGAGCTGTGCGGCGTGGTTCGCCGTGTTCAAGGACCCAGACCTCCAGCCCGCCTCCAGAACCACGGTCGCGAGGCTGGATGCTGCAATGAGCCTGTTGCGTTGGAGAAACCTCCATTTGGTGGGTGGCGAGCCGCAGGGCAGTTCAGAGACCACCGCTCCGGATTCGACAATTCGCGTGAGGAGAGCGTCGTGCCCTGACGGGTAAAACCGGTCGACTCCGCCGGCGAGGAAAGCGACAGTCATACCCTTGCTGGCGAGAGCGGCGCGGTGCGCCATCCCGTCAATTCCGTAGGCCGCACCCGACACGATCGTGTATCCGCGGTCGACGAGACCCGCGGATGCCTCCATCGTCACGTGTTCGCCGTAGCCGGTCGCTGCCCGCGCCCCGACGAGGGCGATCGATCGGGGTAGGGCACGGAGGGCTTCATCGGTGCCGCGCGTCCACAGCGCGATCGGGGCGAAGTGTTCGAGGGCGTCAACGCCCGCCGGCCAGAGTTCGTCACCGGGGATGCGCAGGGCCGTGCGCCAGCGCGCGGCCTGCCGGAACGCTATGACAGCAGCACCGGAGTTGAGTCGCGGCATCCAGCGATCGAGCCCCTGAGCCAGGTCGTCCTCGGTAACCGCACCGTTCTCGCCAAGTTCGGAGACCAGTCGGTCAACCGGCCAGCGTTCAAGAACGGCCGTGAGCGCGGCGGGCGCGCCGACTGCCTCGATGACGGCACCCGCCACTCTGTCGCCGGGCTCGGCGATCCCGGTCCAGGTGCCGCGCGCAAAACGGTGCTCTATGCCGTCGCGGTCGAGATCGGCCCCGGCGACGGCGCGCACGAGTTCCGCGACCTCGGATTCCTTCAGCCCGAACATACTCATGTCGACATCGCCCTCCTCAGGTACAGCGCCTGCCCGAGTTGGGCGGCGTTCGGGCGGTCGTCGCCCGCAAGATCCGCGATCGTCCACGCCAGCCGCAACACCCGGTCGTAGCCGCGCATCGTGATGCCGCCGCGCTCGAGGGCTCGATCGATCGCGCTCGTAACGTCGGCGCCCAATCGCACGCTGGGACCGCGCAGCCACGCGCCGGGCACCTGCGAGTTGAGGCGCCACGGTGTGTCAACGAGACGGGTGGCCGAGCTCGCACGGGCGGCGGTCACTCGCGCGCGGGCATCCCGTGTCGAGATGCCTCGGGTCTCGTGCGCTAGGCGAAGCTGCGCGGCGGTGATTCGTTGCACGCGCAACTGGATGTCGATGCGGTCGAGCAGCGGACCCGACAGCCGCCCCACGTACCGTCGACGCGCGCTGGGTGGGCACGTGCACTCCGAGTCGCGGGCGCCGTACTGTCCGCACGGGCACGGGTTGGCAGCCATGACGAGTTGAAAGCGTCCGGGAAATGTCGCTACCGCGTTCGCACGATGAATCGTGATGAGTCCGGACTCGAGCGGCTGTCGCAGCGCATCGAGAACCGACGGGCTGAACTCGGGCGCTTCATCGAGAAACAGCACGCCGTCGGATGCCCGGGCTGCGGCCCCCGGCCGGATTTGCCCGCTCCCCCCGCCGACCAATGCCGCGGCCGTCGCCGTATGGTGTGGAGCCTCGAACGGCGGACGCCTCGACAGCGACCGCCCCACCGGCAGCCCGGCGAGCGAGCGGATCGAGCTCACGTCGAGGGCGGCTCGGTCGTCGAGGTCGGGCAGGAGCCCCGGCAGGCGGGCGGCCAGCATCGTCTTGCCGGCGCCGGGCGGGCCGAGCAGGAAGGCGTGGTGGCCACCGGCCGCAGCGACGATCATTGCCTCCACGGCATCCGGGTTACCGATTACGTCAGCGAGGTCCCCGTCGGACATGTCGTCTTCGCCAGGGGCCGGCCGGGTAATCGCCTCGACGGGCTCGTGCTCGAACTCTCCGCCGTGCCAGATCGCGGCCTCGCGCAGGGAGGCGACGGGGATGATCCGCACCCCGGGGACCAGCGCTGCCTCATCCGCGTTGCCGGTCGGTACCATCACCTGCTCGAAGCCCGCGCGGGATGCCGCGAGCACCGCGGGCAGGATGCCGTTGATGGGCCGGAGTCGCCCGTCGAGTCCCAGCTCGCCGAGATGGAGCACCCGATCGATGGACTCGGGGTTGATCGTGCCGGCCGCGGCAAGGGCCGCCAGTGCGATCGCTAGGTCGAAGCCGGACCCGTGCTTGGGCAGGGCGGCCGGCGACAGGTTCACGGTTATCCGGCGGTTCGGCAGGCCGCAGCCGGAGTTGACCGCGGCGGCACGAACTCGGTCTTTGGCCTCGCCGAGGGCCGCGTCGGGGAGGCCGATCAGCACAAACGCCGGCAGGTTGCTCGACAGGTCGGCTTCGATCTCAACGATCGCTCCCGTCAACCCGAGCAGTGAGACGGCGTGAGTGCGGCCCAGCACCACGCTTAGAACACCCTCTCGAGGTGTTCGACCTCGATCTCGCCGGTCACCGGCGCGATCACCCCGATCGCGTCGATGCGAATCAGCCGGTGTTCGCCGGGGTGCGCCTCACACCACGCCGCCGCAAGTCGCCGAAGCCTCGCGAGCTTGGAGGCGGTGACAGCCTCGAGCGGATGCCCGTACGCGACGCTCGACCGAGTCTTGACCTCGACGAACACGAGCTCGGCGCTGTCGCGGGCGACGAGGTCGATCTCGCCCTGCGCGCACCGCCAGTTGCGGTCCACGATGGCGAGTCCTCGCGAGACCAGGAAGCGCGCCGCAATCGCTTCACCTCGGCGCCCGAGGGCGTCTTTCGCTGCCATGGGTACAGCGTCGCGGCATCCGCTCGCTCGCCGACCCCAACACCAGCCATCGGCGGGATGCCGCAGCCCATGCCACGCTGTGGAGGACTACTTGCGGGTACCGGCCGCCTCGTCCCACCACTGCAACACCCGCAGCGCGTAATACGTCAGCCACGGGGACGGCTCCCCCGCGGCGACATCCACTTCGAGCCAGACGCGACCGGGATGACGGCGACCCTGGATCCACGTTCCGTCGGGCCGGCGGTCGGCGCGGATGACGTCGATCGCGTCGGCGAGGCGCGGGTCGGGGGCGACGCCATCGTGAAGCGATGCCTCCCGGAAGTAGTCGACCGCGTTGAGCACGCTGTAGAACCAGCGAAACGGGTAGGCGAACCTGTC
>JBBQZJ010000139.1:0-6195 GCA_038207805.1 Actinomycetales bacterium
ATGATGATGGCGACCGAGATCAGGAGCCCGACGATCGGGTCTGCGAGCGGGAAACCGAGCATGACCCCAACGGCCCCGGCAACGACTGCCAAAGAGGTGAAGCCATCGGCCCGGGCGTGCACGCCGTCCGCCACGAGAGCCGCGGAGCCGATCTTGCGCCCGACGCGGATGCGATATACCGCGACCGCCTCGTTGCCGATGAAGCCGATGATCCCAGCTGCGACGACCCACCAGAGATTCTGGAGTGGCTGTGGATTGACGAGTCGTTCGATGGACTGCCACGCCGCGATGATCGCGGACAACGCCACGACGGCCACAATGAACAGTCCAGCGAGATCCTCTGCGCGTCCATAACCGTAGGTGTAGCGACGAGTGGCGACCCGTCGACCGAGAACAAACGCGATCCACAGCGGAACCGCCGTAAGAGCGTCCGAGAAGTTGTGAATTGTGTCGGCGAGCAAGGCAACTGACCCGCTGATGAGCACTACCGCCAGCTGCAGCAGGGTGGTGACCAACAGAACGAACAGGCTGATCTTGAGGGCGCGCACACCCTCCTTGCTCGCCTCGAGCGCGTCATCGATGGAGTCGGCGGCATCGTGGCTGTGGGGAACAAAGAGTCCGTAGAAGAAGCCCCTGATCCCCGCCGGGTGCGAGTGCCCGCCATTAGCGTGCGAGTGGTCGTGGTCGTGGTCGTGCTCGTGCTCGTGCTCGTGCTCGTGCTCGTGCTCGTGGGGGCGGCTCATGAGGTCGCCTTCTCGGGATGACGGTGATGGCGTGGGATGCCCCCGAGCGAGTGCTCGGCCTGGAAGAGTGCGTCGGTCGCGAGGTCTCGAACGTGCTCGTTCTCGAGTCGGTAATAGATTCGAGTGCCGTCGTGTCGCGTCGTAACGAGGTGCGCTAGGCGCATCTTTGCGAGGTGCTGCGACACCGACGCTGGGGTCTTGTCAACTATGTCGGCCAGACGGTTCACCGAGAGCTCTTCGTTAGTGCCCAAGGCCACAATGATGCGGATGCGTGTCGCGTCAGCGAGCATCCGAAACACGTCAACGGCGAGTTCGACGAACTGACTGTCGGGAAGCAGACCGTCTACCTTATTATCCGCATTCATACGCAGATTATGGCACAGCTCGTTGGGGCGACATTGCGGTGTGCCCCCACGCAGATTCGAACTGCGGCCCCTGCCTCCGGAGGGCAGTGCTCTATCCCCTGAGCTATGGGGGCCAGGAGGTCGTGACTCAGAGTACCAGCGCCACCACCCCGCTCGCGGCGTGACAGGATCAGGGGGTGCAACGCAATGTGACATCCCGGCTCGAATTGGACATCTCTGGCCACACGTCGATGGTCTTCAGCATTGCGACCGCTCGGGGTGCCATCCTCGCTTCGGAGAGTCTGCGTTGTGAGCTCAATGGAACAACCGTGCACCCGGTGGAGCTGGTCGATGAGCACGGAACCCGGCTTCATACGCTCGTCGGGGAAGCCGGAACGATGGTGGTCGAGTATTCGGCCCAGATCACCGGACGAGGTGATCCGGCGCCGGTGTCCGAGCTCGATTTGGTGACCTTTTTGCGACCAAGTCGCTACTGCCAATCGGACTCTTTGACGCCTACGGCGCGGTCAGAGTTCTCGAACCTCACGGGCCACGAGTTGCTCTCAGCCGTCACACTGTGGGTCTGGAATCGACTGCGCTACATGCCGGGGTCCAGTAATTTCACCGATGGTGCTGAACAGACACTGCTTGCGCGCAAGGGCGTCTGCCGTGACTTCGCCCACCTCGTTATTGCCTTGTTGCGGGCCAGGGACGTTCCGGCGCGGATGGTAGCCGTCTATGCCCCTGGCCTGTCTCCCATGGACTTTCATGCCGTCGTCGAGGCATGGGTCGACGGCGCCTGGTGGGTTGTGGATGCCACGCGCCTAGCCCCTCGTCAGTCCATGGTTCGCATCGCAACCGGCCGTGACGCCGCGGACATCGCCTTCCTCACCAATCACTGGGCAGACCTGTCGTTGACGAACATGTCAGTTCTGGCCGTCGTTGACGAGCTACCGACCGACGATGGAACTCAGCTCATTCAGCTGGGCTAGCGCGCGGCTCTGACGAGCTATCCGAGGGCGGAAAGCGCGTTGGCCATGAGAGGGGCGACATCCCCGGGTTCGAAGAAGTACGTCGAGGTGGCGCTGATCCAGTACGGCGACTTGAACGCCTGAGCCGTTCCGACTCCGCCGTCGAGCAGGAAGTACCCTTCGACCTCGTAGGTCGGCACGGAATTGCTCGAAACGACGAGCTCGTTGGCCCGAGCCGTGAGCGCTGCATCGCCGAGGTGAGCAACGGCCATGACAATGGTCTCGCCGCTGGTCAGGTTCACCCAGCTGCATGCAACGCCCTTCGCGGCGACCGCTTCGGCGGCAAGGCTCCCGGGAGTCGGAGAAAACTGGGCCTGAAGCGCGAAGTTGGGGTTGTAATCATAGAGTTCCTGCGCTGTGACGAGCTCATCGCAGCCGACCGTGACCGCCACCGCGTCGTCTGCCGTCGCGCTTGGCGTGGGGGTCGGGGTCGGTTCGATGATGATCGTCGGCGTGGGGGTGGCCGTCGCCGGGGGCTGACTGTCCGTGGGACCACATCCCACCAGAAGTGCCAGTGCAATCGCGGCGGTTGGGATGACCACCAGGGTCGAGGTGTGTGCTCGCATGCCCCCATCCTCACCTCGACACCCGGGAGTTGGCCGCATTGCCGCGCACCTCGGGCGGATCGACCGCCAACTGGCCGCGGCTAAGCTTGGGCCTCGTGAATCCCGCCGATCTCTCCGCCGCCCTGCTCACCGTGGTCGCAGCGATTTCGCAGCGCCACGGCGGCGGCGCGACGCTGACCCTCGATGACGTGCAGCTGGAGCGTCCGCGCAACCGCGAGCACGGCGACTGGGCATCCAACGTCGCGATGAAGCTCGCAAAACCGCTCGGAGTTACCCCCCGCGATCTCGCCCAAGAGATCGCGGCATCGGTGGCGGAACTCGATGGGGTGGCATCCGTCGACGTGGCCGGACCCGGATTTATCAACATCACCCTTGACGCTGCAGCAGCCGGCGCGTTGGCCAAAACCATCGTCGAGCGGGCCGAAACCTACGGACACGGCGACCTCTATGACGGGGTGAAGATCAACCTCGAGTTCGTATCTGCGAACCCCACCGGTCCGATCCACATCGGCGGTGTGCGGTGGGCCGCCGTCGGCGACAGTCTGGCGCGAATCTTCCAATCGCAGGGCGGCATCGTCACTCGGGAGTACTACTTCAACGACCACGGCGCTCAGATCGACCGCTTTGCTCGCAGCCTGCTTGCGAGTTGGCTCGGCGAGCCAGCACCGGATGACGGCTACGGTGGCGCGTACATCTCAGACATTGCGGCGCGCGTGCTCGCGCTCTACCCGGGGGACCTTTTTCACATCCCGCGCGACGAGCAACAGGAGGTTTTTCGGTCGGTCGGTGTTGAGCTCATGTTTGGCGACATTAAGGCCAGCCTCCATGAGTTTGGCGTCAAGTTCGATGTGTACTTTCACGAGAACGAGTTGCACTCGTCGGGTGCCGTCGAGCACGCGATCGACCGGTTACGCGAGCAGGGTGCGATTTACGAGGCCGACGGGGCGACCTGGTTTCGTTCCACCGATTTTGACGACGACAAGGATCGGGTTGTCATCAAGTCGGACGGCGAGGCCGGCTATATCTCCGGTGACCTCGCCTACTACCTCAACAAGCGCGAGCGGGGCTTCGAGCGGAACCTCATAATGTTGGGCGCCGATCACCACGGCTACGTGCGACGACTCATGGCGATGACGAAGGCTTTCGGCGACAGCCCGTACGTGAATCTCGAGATCCTTATCGGTCAGATGGTCAACCTCGTTCGCGACGGCGAGCCGATGCGAATGTCAAAGCGGGCGGGCACCGTCGTGACCCTCGAAGACCTCGTCGAGGCCGTCGGGGTGGATGCCGGACGGTACGCGCTGGTTCGAAGCTCCATCGATTCGCAGGTCGACATCGACCTCGACCTCTGGGGCAAGGCCACTAACGACAATCCCGTCTTCTACGTGCAGTACGCCCATGCGCGCACGAACTCGGTCGCTCGAAACGCTGCGGCGTCCGGTGTGGATCGCAGCGTGTTCAATGCAAGCCTGCTCGACCATGTGACCGAGAGCATCCTGCTCGGAATCCTCGCCGAGTTTCCGAGGGTCGTGCGACAGGCCGCCGAGCTTCGAGAACCACACAGGGTCGCCCGTTACGCCGAGGAATTGGCCGGCGCCTACCATCGGTGGTACGACAGCTGTCGGGTCACACCGCTCAACGATGAAGCAGTGGCTGACGTTCATCGCACGCGACTGTGGCTCAACGATGCCGTCGGGCAAGTGCTGCGTAATGCGCTCGGGCTTCTCGGTGTGAGTGCGCCGGAGAGGATGTAGCCATGGCCGAGCCGATCGTTCCACTTCCGACATCAACCTCGGAGTCGGTGCCGACGGTCGCAACGGAGGTCGCCCCGTACGTGCCGCCCCGCAAGCGGCGTCGGTGGTGGATTCCGGTCATCGTGCTCCTGATTGTGGGCATACTCCTCGTGATTGCCTATATCGTGACGGAGCGATTTGCCCGCGACTATGCGCAGCAGCTGGTGCGGGATCAGGTCGTGCAGGTGTTGAACCTGCCCAAGGATTCCGAGGTTGGCGTCGATCTGGGTCGCGGGTCATTGATCGTGCAAGCAATCAGGGGCTCGATCGACACGGTCACCGTCGAAGTACCTGAACTTCGCCTGGGTGACATCTCGGCCTCGGCCGTGCTGCTGGCGACCGGTGTGCCCCTAGACAGCGCCAAGCCGGTCGAGACCTTTCGGGTTGTAGCCACCGTCTCGCAAGAAAGCCTCGCCAAGATCGCGGGTTACCTGAGCGCCAGCGACCTCACCCAGATCACGCTCGGCAATGGCGTCATCACTGTAAAGACGCAGTTCAGCATCCTGAACCTCTTCGAGTTGCCGGTGACGGTCGACCTCGAGCCATCGGCCGTCAACGGGGCGATCAGCTTTGCTCCCAAGACGATCACGGTGGCGGATGCCGAGCTCTCCGTTGAGGAGCTGCGCAACAGCCCCGAGTTTTCGGCGCTCGCCGGTGACTTGCTTGCCTCAAGGGACTTCTGCGTGGCAGATCAGCTGCCAGATGCCTTAGTGATCACGGATGTGAATGTTGTGGGTTCCGCGATGGTTATTGGCCTCAACGGTGATGGCACGGCCTTGGGCGACCCGGCATTCTCGCAGCTCGGCACCTGCAAGCAGAAGTGACTCAGTCACTAATATGTACACGGTGTCACCCAACCCACTAGCACCCGCATGGCTCGCCCAGCCGCACGATGCCAACGTGCTGCCATCCGCGGTGTGGTCGCACAACGCCGCGAGAACGCCGAGCGGTGAGGTGTCGATCGCGGGCGTGTCCGCCTCCGAGCTTGCGCTCCAGTTCGGAACTCCGGTTTACGTTGTCGACGAAGCCGATGCCAAGGCTCGAGCGATCGGCGTGCGCGAGAGCTTTGACCGCGAATTCGCTCGGGTCGGCGGCACAACAAAGGTCTATTACGCAGGAAAAGCATTTCTGTGCACTGAGGTCGCGCGATGGATGATCGAGGCAGGCCTCAATATCGACGTCGCCAGCGGGGGAGAGATGGCGGTCGCGCTCGCCGCGAATGTCGATCCCGGTCGACTCGGGCTGCACGGCAACAACAAAAGCCTCGGCGAGATTGATCGGGCCGTCGGTGTCGGTGTCGGTGCGATTGTCATCGACAGTCTCATCGAAATCGAACGGGTAGCGGATGCCGCAACCAGACATTCCCGCGTTCAACCGGTGCGCCTGCGCATCAACAGCGGGGTGCACGCGTCCACGCACGAGTACCTAGCGACCGCTAGGGAAGACCAGAAGTTCGGTATCCCACTCGCGGATGCGATCGCGGCCGTCGCACTGATCCGCGCCAAACCCTCGCTGTCGTTTCTCGGTCTGCACTCTCACATTGGCTCCCAAATCTTCGAGTCAGACGGTTTTGCGGAATCCGCCCGGCGCCTGTTCGCCCTGCACGGCGAGTTGTTGTCGACTGGCCCCGTGCCCGAACTCAACCTTGGGGGCGGATTCGGCATCGCCTACACCAGTGCCGACGATCCACTGGACATCGATGAGCTCGCCCGGCGATT
>JBBQZJ010000140.1:0-6147 GCA_038207805.1 Actinomycetales bacterium
GGAGACATCGCGCGCCGCCGCGACGATGGACTGTATGAGATCGTCGGGCGAATGAACCGCTTCGTCAAAATTTTCGGGTTACGCATCGACCTCGACCGGGTTGAGCGGCTTCTTGCCGACGAGGGAATCGAGGTGCGCGTCGCCACTGCCGAAGAACGACTGCTCCTCTTCGCCACCTCTGATCGCACGGCACAGCGCGCACGCGAGCGCGCCGCTGCGCTCGTTGGCGTGCCCGTGCACACCATCGGCGCGTATGCGGTGGAGCAGTTCCCGCGTACGTCGAACGGCAAGCCCGACACCGCGGCGCTCGTGCGATTTGCCGGGATGCAGGATCGTGCCGCCGCAGCACCAAGCACGGTGCCCGGCACTACCGTCAGCCGCGGTGCCGCGGTCTCGCCGCAGGCAATTCGCGACCTCCTCTCGACGCTGCTCTCCCGTCCCGAGGTAAGCGTGGATGATTCATTCGCCGCGCTCGGCGGCGACTCCCTAAGCTACATTGAGGTGTCGCTTCGGCTTGAGGCGATGCTCGGCGACTTGCCGCGCGACTGGCCGACGCGCACCGCTCGGGAGTTGGCGGCGTTCGCCACCGAAGCGGCCGACGACGACTCGATTGCGCGAGCCGCGGCACGGCCCACGGAAGCCCCCGCCCCGGCCGTCGGCCCACGCACTCGTCCTCGTTTCCCGAGCCTGGTGCGCCTCGAGACACCTGCCGCGCTGCGGGCGATCGCGATCGTGCTGATCGTTGGCACTCACGCTGACCTGTTCGATCTGCAGGGTGGCGCGCACCTGCTGCTCGCCGACGCGGGGTACAACCTTGCCCGCTTCCAGCTCGCATCGGTGCCGGGGCGCGCGCGGGTCCGCTGGCTCGGGCGCAGCGCTGCGCAGCTCGCGGCGCCCGCGATTCTCTGGATCGGTGGGGTTGCGCTTTTGATCGGTCAGTACTACTTCACCACCGTCGTGCTCGTGAATAACCTCGTGCCGGGCGACGGGCGGTGGAACGAGCAGTGGCAGTTCTGGTTCCTCGAGGCGATGCTCTGGACCATCGTCGGCCTCGCCATCGTGTTCGCTGTACGCGCCGTCGACCGGGTCGAGCGGCGGTCCCCGTTCGCCTTCGCCCTCGTCGGGTTCGCCATCGCTCTCATCGCGCGCTTTGCGATCGCCGGCACCCACGCCGAGTATGTAGAGCTCTACACCGCGCCTGTAGTCGTGTGGCTAATCGCCCTCGGTTGGCTCCTCGCCCGTGCCGACACCACGGCTCGACGAGTCCTCGTCTCGGTGATCGCCGTGGTAACTTCGTTGGGATTCTTCGGTGACCCGCTGCGGGAGACAATACTCGCCGGGGGCATTCTGACGCTGATCTGGGTACCGGCGGTTCGCGCGCCGCGGTGGATGGTGCCGGCCGTCGCCACGGTCGCGGGCGCGTCAATGTTCATCTATCTCACCCACTGGCAGGTATACCCGCCGTTTGAGCAGAACGCGCCATGGATCGGCACACTACTGTCGCTCGCAGTCGGCGTCATCACCTGGCGTGTATACACGCTGGCGAACCACCACGTCTCGTACGCCGTCCGGTCGATACGCACCCATCCGCGGCGCGACGGAAATAAGTTGCTGAAGACTGCCCTCCGTCGCGCGCCGGGGTGGCGGCGTAACCGCACTGCTGGCTCGCCAGCACTGGAGCCAACCGAAATGCAAGTAGAGCACCACCCCGCAATCGACGACGAAGCTAACCGAGCATCCCGTCACGCACTCGGCCGCCGCGTGTAACGGCACCCGGTGCGTCGCCTCCGCCGAGAACTCACCGTCGCCAAATCGCAGCATGAGCTCGGCGCCCGCACACATCGACCGGACACCGACGACGGTCGCGTTGCCTCAGTTGGCGGCCGGTGCGCGGGCTGCACCCTGGCGTGAACCCGTGCGGTCCCGCCTCTGCGGCCGTGCCGCACTGTGAGGCGTCCGAATACGCAGTCGACCGCGTCGGCACAAGCACCACATCGACGAGAAACACTACGACGCGGACAACGATCGGTGCATCGAAAACACACCCGCCGGTGCGCCGGCCCGCCCGAGCCGGCCTTCCGCCAGCACGCCGACCTGCTGGCCGAAGGAAAGAGCTTCGTCTCGGTCGTGGGTCACGAGCATGGCGTTCACCCCGCTGCCCTCAAGCATGCTTGGACACCCATGGCCACTGGTGGGCGATCCCGTCGTCGCAACACCAAAGTCCGTCCAGATAAGCACTCAGACCGTCCGTGACCAGCGTCAGGAAAAGACGAATGCGGCTTCTACCTGACGGTTTCGAGGCGAACCCCTGACGTCAGGCTGAGGTATACCCCAACCCGTTAGGCCCAACCATCGCCCTCGGGCCTAACCGAGTCCTGAGTACTAAATCCTGACTCTAATTCCGAGCCGGCGGCGGACTCGCTCTGAGTGACGGGCTTCACTCAACTCCGCGACCAGGGCGGGCCACGATGATCAGGCCGCCTGTTCCTGGTCCAGGTGATGAGCGCATACGGCGGGCCCCAGCCTGCGTAAGATTTTGGCTATTTGAGAAGCATTATTGAATATATAAATATATTGCAATTCTCTTATGCGTATGGTCTGATGGGAGTCATGGTCAACGGTGCAGGCGTAGCAGCAGCGGCGGAGCTTTTTAAGGCGTTGTCGTCATCGGCTCGACTGGAGGTGTTGCGGTTGCTGGCTCTGTCTGACATGAGCGTCACAGGTCTTGTGAGTACCACGGGCCTCTCGCAGCCGCTCGTGTCACAGCATCTGAGGACGCTGCGGTCAGCACGACTGGTAACCGTTAGCCGGACTGGGCGAGACGCGACGTACGCGATTGCGGATCGCCATATCGCTCACGTCATTGAAGACGCCATCTTGCACGTCCTTGAGGATGACCACACAGTACCCACTCACCAGTTAGAAGGAGAAGATCATGCCGACCATTGACATTCACGCTGAGCACACCCTGTCCGAGCATGAGCACGGTGCGGAATGCGGGCATCAGGCGATCAAGCACGACGACCACACGGACTACGTTCATGGCACGCACCACCACGCCGTGCACGAGGATCACTATGACGAGCATGAGTCGAAGGCGGAGCACACGGTCAACGATCACGCCCACGGGCCTGACTGTGGCCATGAAGCCGTCAGCCACGGTGACCACACTGATTTTGTGCACGATGGCCACAAGCACGCTGAGCACGCCGGTCACTACGACGAGCACTAGCTCAACTGGGTTCAGACCCTGGAGTTTCAGGCCTACGGGGAGACCGGTCCACAACGGACCGGTCTCCCCGTTATCATCTCACTGGTTACCCCACCCTTATTGAGGTGCAGGTCTCTGGTTACGACCACTGAGGGGCTGCCCCGATCGACACATCGGCGGGGAGCCGGATCGTTCGCTGCAGTGTGTCTCCGCCCAGATTCAAAGCTTGGTTTGGTGCGTCCGGAGGGGGTGGCCGACCCCGAGGACGGCGCTGTGCAGCTCGGGTGGGACAACACCGATCGGTTCGTCGGTGCGCAGTGGACCACCCGCTGATAGCCAGCTCAAGAACGCGTCCAGGGCTGCCGGCTGGTCCATGCCGCCGAGCCAGACCGAGGGCCCAGTCTTTCCCGTGGCTCCATCGCGTCGAGCCACCGCAGCGACAGCTCCGCTGGCGCAGGCTCCGAGGCAATCTGTGGAGACAAGAACTGCGCCTCTTTCGGATGCGATCGTTGGCCGCAAACGGTCGGTGCCACTCTGGCCGGTGGCCAGGTGGTGAAGCGCATTGCAGCGGTGACCCGCGCACAGCGCTACGAGCGGACCGCTGGCTCCGTGGCTGGTCGGGGGTGAAATTTCCTTGCGTTCCATGTTGTGCACCCATTTCTTCCTGTGGAGGTAGCTGATATTTCGGTGAAGCTCTAGTCGGCGTCAACGTTCCACGCCGGGAAAGGGTCGGCTAGGCATTTCCATTCGATGGGGCCACCGATGAACTCACGATCAGTGAGCAGGCAGGCATCGAGGTTCGCGGTGAGCGTAGCCGCGTCGAGGTTTTTTCCGAAGAAGGCGATCTCTTGCCCCCATGGCGACTCGGGGTCGTGGCTGCCCATGCTGGTCGGTTCGAAGCCGATAGTCGGGCCGGCGCTGTTCCACGAGCCGACAGTGAGCGGACGAGACGCGAGGCGGAAAAGGCCGCGAGAGCGCAAGATCTCACCCGAATCAGCCGTCCTGGCGCTCAGGAAATCAGCAAGCCGGCCCGGGTGAAACGGTCGGGGATCACGGTAGACGACGCATCCGAGACCGGTGCGGCCCGCAGTGGGCCGTCCTTCACCGCTGAGCTGACGTATCCAACCGGGACTTCGCTGGAGCCACTCCAGCATTTTCTCTCGGGGCAGGGGCCAGGGACTGATCGAGCTCCACCCGTGTCGGGCGAACACCACGTGGCTGGAGGGGTTGAGTAGCCGCACGAAGTCCCGGAGGTCAGCACAGTCGGCGGCCGTCGACAGGTCGGTCTTGTTGATGACGACGACACTCGCCCATTCGATCTGCTCGACGAGTGCATCGGCGATCGTGCGGTCGTGCTCGCCATGCGTGGCGCAGGCGACGGGCGGAAGGGGTGCAAGAGCCTCACTTCGGATGTTGGTCCAGAACGTGGACGCGTCAATTACGCTCACGAAATTACCGATGCAGAATGCGTCACTACCGGGCCGCAGGGTCCGGTCGCCACCGAGAGCCAGAACCGAAACCGCCACCTCGATCGGGATTGCCGACGGGTGAATTTCCAGCATCACGTCGGCCGGAGCGATGCCGCCGATGGCATCGGACACGTCAGCGTGATCGGAGCTATTAAGTCTGATGCTGGTCGTGCCGCTGGCGCGGGCAATCGATGATTTGCCGGCACCGGTCAGGCCGCTAACGAGATTGACGGTGAAAGAAGAAGGCGTGGTCATGACTGCTACTCTATTTGATATTGATTCTCAACAAGGAAGAGGTGGCTATGAAAGTTCGAAACTCGCTGAAGGCGCTCAAGAAGCTCCCGGGCTCAGATCGTGCATCGACGGGGACGAGTATTCGTCATCAACAAGAAGAACCCGCGGTTGAAAGCCCGACAGGGTTAACGTGGGGAACGAACAGGACGTTCTCGACACTCTCGTGATCGGTTCCGGCCCTGCTGGTATCGGCACAGCGCTTGCTCTTCAGGCCGTGCCGGGCCTGGTCCACGGTGTTGTCGAGCGCGGTGAACTGGGGGAATCGTTCCTGCAGTGGCCAGACCAAGTGACTTTTCTGACGCCGTCCTTCACCGGCAACGGATTCGGGGCGACGGACCTGAACTCAGTACACCCGGAAACATCGCCGGCGTTCAGCTTGGGTGTCGACTACCCCACCGACACCCAATACGCCCGATACCTTCGCGGGGTGGCTCAGCATTTCGCGGTGCCAGTGATGACTAAGACCGAAGTCACCGCTATCACCGCTACGCCGGAGGGTGTCTCCCTGGAAACCAGCAGAGGCGCAGTTGTGGCCCGCACAGTGGTCTGGGCGGGCGGAGAATTTCACAACCCACGTCAACCGAACATGGCCGGCGGCGAGCATGCCGATCATTCCTCCACAAAGGCTGCGTGGACGGTTCGATCGGGCCGCGTTGTGATTATCGGCGGATACGAGTCCGGACTCGATGTCGCCTGGTGCGCGAACTTTATCCTCATCCCCACTGTTGGGTTCGCCATCGCGTCTGTGTTCCTGGCCGCCGAGCCCCTACTCTTCACCGGTGTGCTGATCTACTTCGTGGCACCCTGCACGGATTGGTTTCTCGGGTTCACCCGACTAGCCGGAGGAAACACCACGCTCGGCGCTGTTCTGCTCCCGGTGAACCTCATCACGCAGCTCGTACTGTTTCCGGTTTTCCTCGCACTATTTGCCCGCACAACCTCCGTGACGGACCCAGTCATCCTGGTCCAAACGATGAGCCTGTGGTTCGCCGCGCCGGTGGCCATCGCCGTGGGCGCCCGAACGATCCTCACCCGCCTTCTCTCAGCGGCAGCCTTCGACCGGGTTCTCCGAGCCGTCAGCGCCACCATCCCCTGGACAATCGCCTTCGTGATCGTCCAAATATTCGCGGCTCATATCGGCGTAATCCTCGGCCACGCCCTTGAGATTTTCAG
>JBBQZJ010000141.1:0-6132 GCA_038207805.1 Actinomycetales bacterium
AGAGATCGCGGTGTACTTTCCGAACGGTGGAATCTTGACGTACCCGAGATCTAGATAAAGCCCAATTGCCGCAACCTGCAACGGCCCGGTTTGCAGAACGAGGGATGCCGCCGACTGGGCGACAGCAATGCGCTCGAGCTCTCGCATCAACTGCCGCGCGACCGCACGGCCGCGGGCCGACTCGGCGACGAACACCTTCTTCACCTCAAGCGAGTTACCGAACGGCCGCAGCGCGGCGTGCCCGATCGGGACTTCCTCGTCAACGGCAATCAGCGTGTGAGTGATGGCGGTCGGATCCACGGAGAGTGCATCGTCGAGAGCAGCACGCTGGGAATCACTCAGGCCAGTGGCGAACGCCGCATACATGGCGCCGGTTTCGGCATCCATGGCGGCGCGCAGCGCTACGGCACGCGGATCGGACCACTCGACGTGCTCGATCCGCGGAATTCGACGCTGCGCGCCTTCGGCGCTACTCAACCGCCACGGGTGTCTTGCTCCCCACCGTGGCCGACGCGTTCGACTCGTACGACGTGTTCGTCGACTCGAAGAAGTTCACCAGTTGGAGGGTGTCGTTTGCGGCCGCCATCCACTTCGCCGGGTTCGCAACGTTGTAGTGCGTCTCGAACCCGAGCTCCTCGAGCCGGCGGTCGGCCAGATACTTCACGTACTGGTTGATGTACGTGGCGTTGAGACCGAGGATGCCGTTCGGGAGCAGGTCGCGGTTGTATTGCTCCTCCATCTCCACAGCATCCAGAATCATCTGCTTGATCTCGCTGGCGAACTCTTCGGTCTGAAGGTCGGGGTTCTCTTCGAGCACCGTGAGGATCAGGTTGATACCGAACTTGAGGTGGAGGCTCTCGTCGCGCACCACCCAGTCCATGAGCGAACCGAAGTTGCGCAGAAGGTTGCGCTGGCGGAAGCTCAACGCGACCATGAACCCCGAGTAGAACCACAAGCCCTCGAGGATCACGTTGTACGCGACAAGGTTGCGCACGAAATCTTTCTTGCCCTCGGTCGTGGTGATGTCTAGGGTCTGCTCCGTCATGCGACGGATGTACTTGACCTCGAACTCCTCTTTGCGCGCCATCGACGGCACATTGACGTGCGAGCCATAGGCGGCCTCCCGATCGATCGGGAACGTCTCCAGCACGTACTCGAAGCTCATGCAGTGGTTGGCTTCCTCCCACATTTGCTTGGCCAGGTACAGGCTGCACTCCGCGGCGTTCACATAGGGATAAACGCCGAACGCGAGTGCCTTGTTGACGAGCAACTCGTTCGGGTTGAAGTAGCTCATCAGGAAGGTAACCGCGTGACGTTCCTCGTCGGTCATCTTCTTGAAGTCGGCAATGTCTTCGCCCAGCTGAATCTCGTTCGGAAACCAGGTGTTCGCGACGGCCTGGTCATACAGGTCCATCGCCCACTGGTAGCGAATTGGCTTGAGCAGCAGGCCCTCTTGCAGGCCGGTTCCTAGAATTCCCATGACTATTGGCAACTTTCGCAGTGAAGGTCGTCCATCGGGTCCGATGGCACGTAGTACTCGTCCGTGGTGATCACGGGATCCATTTAGGCACCTGCCTTGGGGGCGAGGCCGCCAAAGCCGCGGCGGGCAGGTGCGGGTGCGGCCGGGGCGTCAGCAGTGGCTGCGGCGGCGGGCGCCGAGTTGACCAAGTCTTCCGACTTGTTCACCTTGACCGTCGACTGCTCCGCCGTGTGGCGTGGCTTCATGTGCAGGTAGTACGTCGTCTTCACGCCGCGCTCCCATGCCGCGTAGTAGATGTCCATCATGTCGCCGAGATCGCGCGTCTCGAGGTACATGTTGCGGCTGATGGCTTGATCGATCCACTTCTGCGCGCGAGCCGATACCTCGAGGAACGCGTACGGCGACAGCTGGAAGCTGGTCTTGTACACCTCCTTGAGGTGGTCCGGAATTGCCGCGACGTTTTGGATGTCGCCCTGACTACGCAGGATCGCCTCGCGGCTCGACTCCCAGATGCCCAACTTCTGCAGGTCGGTCACCAAGTTACGGTTCACCTCGAGGAACTTGCCGTTCGAGGTTGCGCGGCTGAAGATCTGCGAGAACTGCGGGTCGAGCCCCGGGGTAGTACCCGCGACCAGACCTATGGATGCCGTCGGCGCGATCGCCATGAGCGTCGCGTTGCGCATGCCCAGCTTCACCTTCGCGCGCAGGGCATCCCAGTCGAGGCGAGTCGTGCGGTTGACCTTGATCGGTAGGCCGCGGTCGGCCTCGGTGAGGGCGATCGAGTCGAGCGGGACGAGTCCCTGCGCCCAGCGGCTGCCCTCGAAGTTGGGGTATGACCCGCGCTCCTTCGCGAGCTCGGTCGACGCGTCGATCGCCGCGTACGATACGTGCTCCATGATCTCGTCAATCAGGTCGTACGCTTCTTCGCTCTCGTAGCTGATGCCGAGTCTCTCGATGATGTCGGTGAAGCCCATGACTCCGAGGCCAACGGCACGGTTCTGCTGGTTGGAGAAGTCGGCCTCCTTGACCGAGGAGCGGGTGATGTCGATGAGGTTGTCGAGCTGACGCACCGCCAAGCGCGCGCTCTCCTCGATCTTTGTGTAGTCAACCGCGAGGCTGCCATTCTCGGCGGCGATCATGTGCTGCGACAGGTTGATCGATGCAAGGTTGCAGACCGAGACGTTGTCTTCATCCTGCGGAAGCGTGATCTCGGTGCACAGGTTCGAAAGGTGGATCGTGCCCGTGTTGTTGTTGAGCGCACGGTTGTTGATCGTGTCTTTCCACGTCAGCCACGGGTGGCTGGTGGTCTGCAGGGAGATCAGGATCGACTTGAACTGCTCGCGAGCGGTGATCTTCTTGAACATGCGCAGCTGGCCGGATTCGGCCATGGCCACGTACTGGTTGTACCGCTCGGAGAACGCCTTGCCGTAGAGCTCGTTGAGATCGCCGACCTCGAGCGGGTCGAAGAGGTACCAGTCGTCATCGTTCTGCACGCGCTTCATGAACTCGTCGCTGATCCAGACCGCGGTGTTGGCGGTGCGGGTGCGACGGTACGGGTCACCCGAGTTCTGGCGCAGGTCGAGGAACTCGGGGAAGTCGAGGTGCCAGTTCTCCATGTAGAAGCACAGCGCGCCGAACTTCTTGCCGCCGCGGCTGACCGCGCGCAGGATCGAGTCGATCGTGTGCATGAACGGGATCGGACCGGTAGACGACGTGTTGTTCGACCGGATCGGCGAGCCCTGCGCGCGCAGCTTCGTGACCGAGAGTCCGATGCCGCCGGTGCCCTTGGTGAGCCACATCACATCACGCGTGGTCTTCGCGATGTGCTCCATGTCATCCTGCATCTCCATGACGAAGCAGTTGGCCAGCTGGGGATAGATGGTGCCGGCGTTGACGAGGGTGGATCCCGCCGCGAGATACTCCAGGGTCGACATCTTGCAGTAGAACTTCAGCGCCGCCTGCGTGGGGTCTGCCTCGTTCAGTGAGAGGCCCATCGCGATGCGCATCCAGAAGTACTGTGGCACCTCCAGCGCGTCACCGTTTCGGCCCTTGATGCCGTAACGATTGTTGAGGGTCACGACACCGATGTACTTGAGCAACTCGTCATGCGCAGGCTCGAGATGGCGCGCGAGCTCCTCGAGGTCGAACAGCTGAGTCAGGCGGGGGTCGAGCAGCCCCTCATCGACGCCCCGCGTGATGTTGGGAGCGAAGTGCTCGCGGTGCAGCGTGGTCAGGTCGGCTGCGGTGTCGTAGTCGCCGAGTACCCGCTTGTAGATCGTCTTGAGTAGCAGGCGCGCTGCGACGACGTCGAACGCGGGGTCGTCCTTGACGTTCTGCAGAGCGACCTGGATGACCGCCTCGTCAAGTTGCTGGGTCGTGATGCCGTCGAAAAGGGTCAACTCCAACTCGGAAGCGATCTGGGTCACCCACGTGATGTTGTCGTCGAGGCCGACCGTTGCGGCCTCGATCGCGAGGTTGATCTTGTTGGCGTCATACGGCTCGCGCGCACCACTTCGCTTGACGACGGTAATTGCCACGACTTCTCCCTCTTGTTGCCTGTTCACCCGCCCCGCCGGTGAGTGTTTTCTTCCCCGAAATTCTCGCTGGAACCCATCCCCGGTTCAGCGTCTAATCACTATATATCGGGGATACGACACTCGACTAACCACTACATATAGTGGGCGTGTCATCCACAGGTGTGCATAAGTTCGCCGACTTCTCCACAGGCTATATGGCACCGCCGACGGCCCATTTGCCCCCAATATCCGCCAGAAAGCGACGGCTAAGCTGGGGAAACTGTGAAGAGCTACCTGAACCTGTTGAGAACCCCGGGGGTTGCGCGAATTATCGCCGCACAGCTCACCGCTCGGTTCCCGGGAGGCATGATCTCTCTCGCCTACCTTCTGCACATCGAGCACGTGTTCAACTCCTACGGCGCGGCCGGCCTCGTTCTGGCGGCAACGAGCGTCGGGCAAGCCGTCTCCGGACCTCTCACGAGCCGGTGGATGGGGGTATGGGCCATCCGACCGGTGCTCATTCTGACGACCACCATCGCGGCACTCTCGATGGCAACGATCGCCTTTGCACCGCTACCCCTCGTCGGCTACATGATCGTGGGACTCATCGGCGGGCTCAGCAACCCGCCGGTGCAATCGGCAGTACGCACCATCTATCCGAAGATGGTCAACTCCCGACAACTCACCCCGCTGTTCTCGTTGGATGCCTCGGCGCAGGAGATCATCTGGATTGCCGGCCCCGTTCTTGTCACGTTCGTGTCGATCCAGATTTCGACCGTGTTGGGGATCCTTCTCGCGATGGGGTTCCTCATATTTGGCGGCATCTGGTTTATCTCGAGCCCCGAGGTGGGTCGAGTACGGATTCCGCGATCGCGGCGCAGGCTGGGGGTCGTGCTGGCGCGTCCCCCCGTGTTGCTTGCTACCGTGGTCGGATTTCTGCTGGTCGGCTCGGCGGCCGCAATCGAGGCCGGTGTTGTCGCGACGTTCGGAGACCAAGGACCGGTCGCCGGAATCGTGCTCGCGTTGTGGGCTGTCTCGTCTCTGGCCGGCGGTCTGGCACTGGGCAACTTGCCGGTGGGTCCGTGGGCCCTCGCCCGACGAATGGTTGTTATCGCTGTGGGTTGCGGGCTGGCGATCTTCGCGTGGGACTTCTGGTCGTTGACGGTCGCGCTGCTCATCGCGGGGCTGTGCCTCGCGCCCGCGCTTGCGGTGATGTACGCCATCGTCTCGTCGAGTGTGAAGTTCAGCGATACAGCCGAGGCCTACGGCTGGATCGGAACGGGTCAGCTCATCGGCGCCGCAATGGGTTCCGCGGCGGCGGGCTTCCTCATCGACGTAAACGGGGCCGCGGGCGCATTCTGGACGGCGGGCGCGTTCGCCACGCTGGGCGCGATCGTTCCGATCGTGTTCAGGCGCGCGCACCCCGACCTGCGCGGGCGCGACCCCAGCCCGATTCCTGACACCGAACCAGTGCCGGTGCAGCCGAGCTGATCAGTGCCCGGTTCAGCCGAGCCGCTCAGTGCCGTGCCCGCCCGAGTCGCCCTAACGAATGGTTGCGAGTGCGGTGGAGAGCTCAGTAAGGTCGTCGAGCTGGTGGCTGAGCAGTGCCTCGTGCTTGTCGGTCGGGGTGAAGACGCCGTCGGTGATCTGTGCACCCACATAGTCGATCTCGACACTGCGCGAGGTCTTCACTAGCCCCACGGTGGCGAGCACGGGGTCGAGTGCTGCGACACCGCGGGTGCCTCCGGATACTCCGCCGTAGCTGACGAGTCCCACCGGCTTGTGCTTCCACTCGTGGGCGAGAAAGTCGATGGCATTCTTGAGCGCTGGAGCGTAGCTGTGGTTGTACTCGGGACTGACGAAAATGAACGCGTCTGCGGCATCCACTCGCTCACTCCATGCCATCGTGTGAGCGTGCGTGTACTGGCGCTTGGCCGGATGCTGCGGCTCATCCATGAACGGAAGGGCCAACTCCTTGAGGTCCGCAAAGTCGATCTCGAAATGATGATGGCGGGACGCCGCCTCACGCACCCAGTGCGCAACCGGTAGACCGGCACGACCGGGCCGGACGCTGCCAACAATGATCATGAGATTGGTCATGGTGGCTGTAACCGAACCGGCCGTGCCGGAATTCCC
>JBBQZJ010000142.1:0-6122 GCA_038207805.1 Actinomycetales bacterium
ACATGGCCCCCGGGCTCGTTACTGCTGAGAAGGCCGCCAAGGGCAAGCTTCCGACGGATGTCTGGTGGCACACGATCGTTTCGCCAACCGGCCGCGAGAAAACGGGTTACGCCACCCAAAAACCGGAGGGGGTGTTGCGTCGGATCGTTCAGGCATCCACCGCCCCCGGCGATTGGGTGCTTGACTTCTTCGCCGGCAGCGGAACCACGGGTGCGGTCGCGGCGTCGCTCGGCCGGCGGTTTGTGCTCGTGGACTCGAGTGCCGATGCGGTCGCGGTCATGCGACAGCGGCTTCCCGCGGCGACCGCCTTTGAGTGAAGCGCCGGTACCATGACCCCATGAGCAATCGTGGAGACATTGAGTGTTGGCTCACCGACATGGATGGCGTGCTGGTTCACGAGAATCACCCCATTCCCGGCGCCGCCGACTTGCTTGCCCAGTGGCGGGATGAAGGCAAGCCCTACCTGGTGCTGACCAACAACTCGATCTTCACCCCCCGCGATCTGAGCGCGCGATTGAAGGCATCCGGGCTGCATGTTCCCGAGGAAGCGATCTGGACATCCGCGCTGGCTACCGCCGATTTCCTGCACTCGCAGGCTCCCGGCGGCAGCGCGTTCGTGATCGGCGAGGCCGGCATCACCACAGCACTTCATGAGGTCGGCTTCATCATGACCGAGTCCGACCCCGACTACGTGGTCGTCGGCGAGACCCGCAACTACTCCTTCGAGGCAATCACCAAGGCGATCCGATTGATCGGTGCCGGCAGTAGGTTCATCGCGACAAACCCGGATGCCACTGGTCCAAGTGCCGACGGCCCCATGCCAGCAACTGGTGCCGTCACCGCTCTCATCTCGAAGGCAACCGGCAGGGAGCCCTACGTCGTGGGTAAACCCAACCCGATGATGTTCCGCTCCGCGATGAACAAGATCGGTGCACATTCGGAAAACACCGGGATGATCGGAGACCGCATGGACACCGACATCATCGCCGGCATCGAGGCCGGGCTGCACACCATCCTGGTACTGACCGGAATCAGCGATCAGGCCGAGATCGATCGCTTTCCGTTCCGCCCCGACGAGATTGTCGGTAGCGTCGCCGATCTGCTCAATCCCGAACCGGTCGAGTCCGAGACTTAGGCCGCCGCGCCGCGTCAGCCGGCGGGAGTCGCTGTCGGCGCGGGCGCCAACTGGGGAACTGCGATGGATCCCACCAAGTCGTCACCGCTAGCGCGACTCACGAAGCAAAAGTACGTGCGATTGCCGTCGGCCCAGTCGAGGGCATCCGCGGCAAAACTCGCCTCGACCTGGATGTCGTTGACGGTTCCGGCCGTGGCGTAGTCGATAACCGTCGGGGCGGTGCACAACAGGTTTATTCGTTTCTGCAGTTCGTCGACACCCGGATAGGCCACGCTGGCGGAGTCATCGAAGAGTCCCCGGAAGACCAGCTGCGCGGGATGCGGCTCAGCACACTCCACGACCGTGTAGTTGTCTTGCCACGCCGACTCATAGGGCGCCACACACTCGCCGCCGAGAAGGTCATCCCACGCGTAGTCGCCGGGCTCCACGGGTCCAATCGGCAGAACAACGGGAACCGGGCTCGCGGTCGGGGTCGGTGTGATCGCCGGAGCGGGTCCGAGGGAATCGGACAATCGGGTGCCGAGGAAAAATAGCGCGACGAGCAGGAGCGCCGCGAGCAACCCGCCGGCTACCGCCATGAGAATCTTCTGCACCCGCGGGATCGGACCCCGTGGCGGCCGAGGCGGTTTCGGACCCTCTCCCGCCGATGCTCGCTGGGGCGGGGCAGTGATGAGTTCGTCGGCATACTCGCGAAACTGGGTCTCACCGAACAGCGAGTCCAGCGCGGATGCCTCTACACCCTCGCCGCTGGGAGCACCCAGTCCTACGATCTCGGCCTCGATCACCTCGGTGACCCCGTCGAGCGCGGGATCCAGCGGAGCCGACATCCACTGCAATCGATCGGCCGGCAACGGCGCGAGGTCGGCACCGGGGGTGAACGGAGCCGTGGGAACATCGGCTCCCGGGTAGAACGGGGCCGTGGGAAGATCCGGGGGCATGGTAAACGCCGCAGTTGGGGGGAGGGAGGGCTCGTCGGGTAACGGCGGCATTGCAGGCTCCGGCGGCACTGCAGGCTCGGCAGGCTCAGCGGGCCCGGCAGGCTCAGCGGGCTGCACCGGATCGTTCGGGGTCAGAGCCCAGGAGAACGGCTTCCCGGGTTCGGGCACAGTCTCGCCGTCGCGCTCGCTCACGCGTCCAGTCCCAGATCGGACAGCCCGATCGCCGCAAAGTAGGGATAGCCGGCCGCTTCGATCCGCTCCCGCGCCCCCGTGTTTCGGTCGACGACGACGGCAACGGCGGCGATCTCGGCGCCTACCCTGAGCAGCGCTTCGATGGCGGCGAGCGGCGAACCGCCGGTAGTGGAGGTATCTTCGAGCACGACGACGCGCTTTCCCGCGAGGTCGGGACCCTCCACCTGTCGCCCGCGGCCGTGGTCCTTCGGCTCTTTGCGCACGACGAACGCGTCATAGCTGAGTCCCCGTGCCGCACCCTGATGAAGCACTGCCGCTGCTATCGGATCGGCGCCCATGGTCAATCCACCGACCGCGAACACGTTGGGCACCTCGGCGATCAGATCAATCATCACCTGACCGATGAGCGGTGCGACCCGGTGATCGAGGCTGACCTTGCGCAGGTCAACGTAGTAGCTCGCCTTCGCGCCGCTCGTGAGCGTGAAGTCGCCGTGAAACACCGCTTCGGCTGAGATGAAGTCGATGAGCCGCTGCCTCGTGTCTGTCACCCAGCCAGCCTACCGACTCGGCTCGACGGCACTCAGTCGATGAAGCCCGCCGCCGCGACCAAGATGCTGCCGACGATCACGACGGCAAGGGATGCTGTGGCGACGATCGCTGCGCTGCGTGCGTCTTTGCGATTGGCGGCCACGGCATCCGCATCGAGAAGCTCGTCGGGATCAGCCATGGTTTCACGATAGACAGCGTGCGCCCCCGACGGCGCGTCCCAGTTGGGGGGAGAACCGATCGTGGTTCGATCGTCGGTTCAAACTTGTAGCGTGTTCCTATGCGCGTGGCCACCTGGAATGTGAACTCAATCCGAAGTCGAACCGGTCGGGTTGTTGACTGGCTCGGACGAGAAGACGTCGACGTGCTCGCCATGCAGGAGATCAAGTGCACTGAGGAGCAGTTTCCCTTCGACGCGTTCCTCGATGCGGGATACGAAGTCGAGTTGCACGGTCTCAATCAATGGAACGGGGTTGCTTTCGCTAGCCGGCTGCCGATGGCGGATGTGACTGTCGGCTTCGAGAACATGCCCGGTTTCGGCAAACCACTGCCCGATGGCTCACTGCCTCGGGAGGCGCGCGCACTCGGCGTCACCGTGAACGGGGTGCGGCTGTGGAGCCTCTACGTTCCTAACGGTCGCGAGCTCGACAATCCGCACTTCCCGTACAAGCTGGACTGGCTCGCGGCGCTGACCGCTGACACGGAACGCTGGCTCGCGGAGGACCCGGGGCTGCCGCTCGCCCTGATGGGCGACTTCAACATCGCTCCACTCGACATAGACGTCTGGGATATCGCAGCGTTTCAGGGCAAGACTCACGTGAGCGCCCCGGAACGCGCTGCCTTTTCTGCCCTTGAGTCGGCCGGTCTCACCGACGCCTTGCGCTCGCGGGGCGTCGAGGGGTACACCTACTGGGACTACCAGCAGCTGAGGTTCCCCCGAAATGTGGGGATGCGCATCGATTTCATCCTCGGATCCGGGGCATTCGACGCTCTAGTGATAAGCGCCCGGATCGATCGGGAGTCTCGCAAGGGCGACGCCCCCAGCGACCACGTTCCGGTCATGGTCGACCTCGCGCTTGCGACCGAGAACGACGACGATCGGCCGATGTTCCTTTAGTGGCTGCTCAGCAGTGCTGCGATTGCGAGCAATACGGGCAGCGCGAGCAGCGTGGTGAGCAGCACGGCATCGCGCGCAAGCACTTGCCCCCGCTCGTAGCGCTGCGCGAAGTTGAAGACGTTTTGCGCGCTAGGCAGAGCCGCGAGAACGACCACGACAAAGAGTTCGTAGCCGCGCAGTCCGAGCAGAAAGAAGCCCACGGCCCAGGCGGTGGTGGGCATGACGAGGAGTTTGAGGCCCGTCGCGACAAGAACTTCGCGGCGTGGAGAACCGGGCGCAAGTGGCCGGGAACCGTGCAGCGACATCCCGAAGCCAATGAGCACTACGGGTACGGCGGCCGCACCGACGACTCGAAATGGTTCCAGAACTTCATCGGGCACATCGATCTGAAAGACCGATAGGAGAACCCCGAGCGAAATGACGACTCCGATGATCGAGAACCCCACCAAAACACCGGACACCCGTCTAGTCTGGCGTATCGGGCACTTCTCAGCGCCCACGCGCGGTTGCACGCACGTTTCTCTCGTCGATCGCAACCAAACGGTGCCAACGTGCGAATAGCCTAAACCTGAAGCAATTTTCCGAGGCGTCAGGAGGTGAACCATGTCCCGAGTCAGCGCTACCCGCGCGGCCGACACGATCATAGGAGAGCCCGAGGTCGTCGAGGATGACCTCGCGACTCATCCCGCCTGGCTCGCCGTGAAGGCCGCGGCCACCGAGCTGCGCACTCTTCAGGTTCACGACGGCAGCGTGCCGGATGTCGCTGCACACCCCCGCGCGAGCGAGCTCGTCGAGGCGATCCGCGCCGAGTTGCCCATCTTCTCAGGGCTGTTCCCGCACGATGGCGCCTACCTGAGCGTGCTCGAGCGTGACCTCGGCCGCTGGGCCGACGGCGGATTCGCCGAGCCGGATTTCCTCGACTCGCTGCAGGCGTTCCAGCCCCAGCTCGACCGTATCGATGGATTACGCCATCTGGTTCTGTTTCCGATGTACACCCAGAATGGCAGCACCGACCGGTTCGTGGAGGCAGTGCTACTTGAGGTCATCTGGCCCGAATTCGTTGCGGACCTCCAGGCCGGGGAGTACTCGAATGCGATGTTCGTGCCGATCCGATTCATCGACTTCACCGATGGCTACGACACCAACTCGGCCGTGCTGTTCCCGGAGACGGTGGCGATGCGGGAGATTCCGCACTTCACGTGGGGGGCGATCTTCGCCGACCGCGAGGCAGCCCGATTCCGTCGGGTAGTGCGGGCCGCATCCGAGATCACGAAGCTCGAACTGCCCGAGGGTGCAGCGCGGATGCTCGACGACCAGCAACTCACCGAGCGAACGTTCGTCATGTGGGATCTCATCCACGACCGCACTCATATGCGGGGTGATCTCCCGTTCGATCCGTTCATGATCAAGCAGCGGATGCCCTACTTTCTGTACTCCCTCGAGGAACTGCGCTGCGACCTCACCGCGTTCCGCGAAGCGGTGCGGCTCTCGCGAGCAGACGACACCGATGCGGTCACCCGCGAGCACGCCCAACTCGTTCAGTACGCGGTGATCTTCGATCGCATCTTCCGCTTCGCGATCACCGGGTCGCGGGTGCGCAACTACGACGGCGTGGGAGGGCAGTTGCTGTTCGCGTGGCTGCACCAGCACCACGTGTTGCACTGGACCGACACTCAGCTGACGATCGACTGGGCCGACGTGCCCGACGTCGTGGTTTCGCTGTCGGACGCGATCAATGACCTGTACTGGCACTCGATCGACCGGCCGAAGGTCGCCCATTGGCTTGCCGCGTACGATCTTGTGGCGGGCACGCTCACGCCGCACCCGGCATCCAAGTGGGCCGTGCGCGACCTGCCGCTCGAGGGCTTGCCACGCGAGTTGACCGATCAGGTGATGGACGACGAATTCCCGCTGTCGATGTTCTACGAGGCGCTCTCGAAGAAGATGACAGCGGTAATCGAGTCGACGTCTGGCATCACTTGAGCCGGCTGATCCTCGTTGCCGGTGCCTCTAGTGAGTCCGGGCGGGCGGTCGCGAGTGCGCTGATGGATGCCGGTGCTCGCGTGCTCGCCGTCGGCACCAGATTGCGCCACCTCGCCGAAACCCCGGCCGTCTCGCGCTACGAGTGCGATCTGTCGGGCGCTAGCCGGGTCACTGGTCTCGCCGAACGAATCCACGCGGAGCACGGACCCAT
>JBBQZJ010000143.1:0-6057 GCA_038207805.1 Actinomycetales bacterium
CCACGCCTTGCAGTACAGCGGAGGCGACTATCGTCAGCGCGACACCGATGAGTCCGGCCAGCACAACAAGGGCAACCGCGCCGGCAGAAACGGCACCAACATCCGACCCGGTGGCGCTGGCAACGCGAGAGAAGGCCGCGAAGGCGACCAGTCCGACCAAAACGATTGTGAGGAAATAGACCGAGCCAGTCACCAGCAGCGCAAATCCGAAGATGGGGCGCGGGTTTCGACGCAAGACCTGAAACGACGCGCCAAGCATGACGCCCAGCGTGAGTGGTCGCAGCGGGATGAGCCCGGGCTTGGGTGGCGGGGTCCAGCCGGGCGTCGGGGGCTGGTGACCCCCTGATGACGGGGGCGGCGGCGGGAGCGTGGGGTCGCCAAATGCCGCCGGTGTCGAGGGGCCGGATGCGGCGACTTCGGCGGGTGGTTGCCACCGGGAGTTGTCAGTCACAAGCGCCTTTCTGCAGCGTTGATTGAGCAACGGTCGCATTCATGCTTTCACACTCGACTACTCTTGTGCGAAAGCTCCCGCGATGTGCGTATCTGCGGGATCGAAGGAAGTTGCGAGGGCCAGTGAACGCGCGAATTCTTGTAGTCGATGACGACACCGCGCTCGCGGAGATGATCGGAATCGTGCTGCGCACCGAGGGATTTGAACCCCACTTCTGCGCCGACGGTGCCACGGCGATCGATGCCTTCCACTCCGCGAAACCCGACCTCGTGCTGCTGGACCTCATGCTGCCCGGGAAGAGTGGCATCGATGTCTGTGCGTTGATCCGCGAAGAGTCCGGTGTGCCGATCATCATGCTCACCGCGAAGAGCGACACAGCAGATGTCGTCAAGGGGCTCGAGAGCGGCGCCGACGACTACGTCGTGAAGCCCTTCAACCCCAAAGAACTCGTCGCGCGCATCCGCACCCGCCTACGCCCCACCCCAGAGACCACCACCGGAACCCTCACCGTGGGCGACCTGACAGTGGATGTCGCGGGGCATGAGGTCAAGCGCGGCGAGACCAAGATCGGGCTCACGCCGCTGGAATTCGAGTTGCTCCTCGCGCTCGCGATGAAGCCTCAGCAGGTGTTCACGCGCGAGATGCTCCTCGAACAGGTCTGGGGATATCACTACAAGGCGGACACCCGTCTGGTGAACGTGCACGTTCAGCGGTTGCGCGCCAAGGTCGAAGAGGACCCGGACAACCCGCGAATCGTGATGACCGTGCGTGGTGTGGGCTATCGCGCGGGTAGCTCCGCCTAGTCGCCATGCGCGAACTGGATTGGCGCGCGTGGCTTCGCCGCCTGGGCGGACTCTGGCGCTCGTCGCTTCAGGTGCGCACTGTCGCGATCACGGTCGTACTGTCGGCGTTCGCCGTGTTCATCATCGGCGGCTACATGTCATTCAGCATGGGCACGAACCTCTTCGAGGCGCGGCGCGCCCAACTCGAATCGACGACGGCAAACGCTGCAACAACCGGTCAACGTTTCTTTGATGCCGCGGTCGAACAGGTCGGTTCGGACGATCTCGATGTGACCCTGTCCGATGCCGTGAAGGCCATGCTGTCTGCCGCCACCAGCACCGGTGGTGCGCCGCAATTCGCGGTGAAGCGATCTCCGGGACAGGAAGGGCCGAGCACCCCGTCGCCGCTCCAGTCCACCGGGCTGGACGACACGATCATCACCCCAGAGTTGCGCGCGGCAGTTCAGGACTCGTCGGAGCGCCGCACCCACACTCAGTCGGTATCGCTGACGGTCGCCGGGCGAGTGCAGCCGGGGATCGCCGTGGGCACCACGATTGATATTCGCGGCGCGCAGTACGAGCTCTACTTCATCTACAACATCGAGGACACGGCCGAGATCCTCGGCTTCGTTCAGCAGACGCTCGTGTTTGGCGGCTTTGCCCTGATCGTGCTGATTGGCGCCGTTACCTACATCGTGGTCCGCCTCGTCGTGGGACCGGTGCAGCTCGCAGCCGAGACCAGCGAAAAGCTGGCGGCGGGCCAACTGGAGGTGCGCATCCCCGTTAAAGGTGACGACGTGATCGCTACGTTGGCTCGCTCGTTCAACGGGATGGCCGCATCGCTGCAGTCTCAGATCACCCGGCTCGCGGCCATGTCCCAGGTGCAGCAGCGATTCGTGTCTGACGTGTCCCACGAACTCAGAACGCCGCTGACGACCATCCGACTCGCGGGCGACGTGTTGTACGACCAGCGCGCAGGGTTCGCGCCCGCGACCGCGCGCACCGCCGAACTACTGCATACCCAGGTGGAGCGCTTTGAGGTGCTGTTGGCCGACCTGCTCGAGATGAGTCGCTACGACGCTGGTGCGGTCGAAATGGAGACCGAACCGACCAACCTCGTGCGCGTGGTCGAGGAATCCGTGGACAGCGTGCGCCCGCTGGCGGACTCGAAGGGCTCCGACCTGCGGGTGGTCGCGAAGGGCGGCTACTTCGAGGCGGAGGTCGATGCCAGGCGCATCCGCCGAATTATTGGAAACCTGCTCGGCAACGCGATCGACCACGGCGAGGGAAAACCCATCGTCGTGTGGATCGACAGCAACGTGGAGGCGGTCGCGATTGCCGTGCGCGATTACGGCGTCGGCATGACCCCGGCAGCGATGGACCGAGTTTTCGACCGATTCTGGCGCGCCGACCCGTCTCGGCAACGCACCACCGGCGGAACCGGATTGGGGCTCGCCATCTCGCTCGAGGATGCAGCGCTGCACGGCGGCTGGCTCGAAGTGTGGTCGGCGCCGGGCGAGGGATCGTGTTTCCGGCTCACCTTGCCCCGAGAACGCGGCACCGACATTCGCATGTCGCCTCTCGAGCTGCCGCCGGTCGACGAGACCACCGAACTTGGGCAGCCCCATGCGTAGGGCGCTCGCGATTGGCGCCGTTCTCGCCGCCGCCCTCACCGGCTGTGTCGCGATTCCGACCTCGGGCGGGGTGGTGTCCGGTCCCGTGATCGACGTGCAGCTCGACCCCGAGTTCATTGTGTTGCCCTCCGGCCCGCAGGCGGGAGCCACCCAGCGGGAGATTCTCGAAGACTTCATGCGCGCGGTGCGCGGACCGCAGAACGACTACGCGATCGCTCGGCAGTTCCTGACCTCTGAGCTCGGGAAGACCTGGGACCCGGATGAGAGTGCGACGATTCGTAGCGGCATCCCGGCGCTACTGGCCGGGCCCGAAGAGACCGTCATCGACTACTCCATCACCAGCCAGGCGTACGTGGATCGCGACGGTCGCTACTTCCAGACCGGAGCCACCAGCCAGGTGCTGAACTTCAGTTTTGCGCAACAGGACGGGGAGTGGCGCATCGCGGCCGCACCCAACGGCATCGTTCTGACCCAGTCGAGCTTCGACGCTGTGTTCACCGAACGAGCGCTGTACTTCTTCGATCCCAGCTACAGCTACCTGGTGCCCGACGTGCGATGGTTCCCGTCTCGGGCGACGGTGTCGGGCAGACTCGTTCGAGCGCTGCTTGCCGGCCCGGCCAGCTGGCTCCAGCAGGGGGTGCTGCTCTCCGCTTTCCCCGTCTCCACGTCGCTCGGCACCGACTCGGTCGTCGTCGCGCCAGGAAGCGCCGTCGTTGACCTGAGCTCGGAGGCGCTCACCGCAACGGCGCAGGAGCGGGACAGGATGCGGCAGCAGCTTGCGGCATCCCTCGACGTGTCGACCGTCGACATGACGGTCGGTGGCGTGCCGCTCACCACCCCGCTCGCCGGCGTGGGAGCGACGATCAGCCCGAGCGTCGAGGGCGCGGCTCTGGTGGGCACAGCAGACGAGTTCGGTTTCGACCCCGGTGGCGGCATCACTCCGATCGCGTCGCTCTCGGCGGAGGTTGTTGCCGCGGGCGCAACCGCGGCGACCCTCGGAACGAACCAGCAATCGGCTGTGATTCTCACCGCAGGCGGGATGCTCTGGGTCGACTCCGGGGCGACGGCGCAACTCATCGACGATCGACCGGGGCTGGCGCCGCCGACAATGGACACCTTCAGGTACTTGTGGGCTGTGCGCGCCGCGGATGCCTCATCCGTTGTCGCCTTCGATACCGACGGAACGCGTCATCCGGTGCAGACCGGCCTCTGGGCCGAGGGCACGGTCGCGTCGATCGACGTGTCCCGCGATGGCACACGACTGCTCATGTACGTGCAGAGCTCGCTGGGGCCGCGGCTCTACGTTGCCGGGATCCTTCGCCAACAAGACAACACACCTATCTCGCTCAGCACTCCGCTGGAGCTTCCCGTGGCCGAGGGCACGCCGATCGATGCGACCTGGGTCGACGATCGAACAGTCGCGACGGTGTCGGCATCCGAATCGGCATCGATGGTCACGCTGTATGAGGTCGGCGGCCCCTCGACGTCACTCGGACTGGTACAAGACGCCGTTACGATCGCCGGTGGCAACGGGGGCGCTGACGGCCTTCGGGTGCTTCGCGCCACCGGCGAGGTCTGGCGCCTGCAGGGCAGCAGCTGGGTCGCGACGTCAGTCTCGGCCGCATTCCTCGGCACCAAGCAGTAGCCATCCACAGATCTCAAGTAAGGCCCTCGCCCCGCCGAATCTGAGCGCAGGCTCGACGGATGCAATTGCTGCTGACAGTTGTGGCCGGGCACCTTCGAGATGCCTGGGCCGTGCTCTTCCCCGTGGAGTGCTCGGGGTGCGGCGTCGATGACCGGTCGCTGTGCACCGGATGCCGAGCCGCACTCCTGCCCGAGGTCACCCCTCGGCGTGCCGCCGGGCTGACTGTTCACACGGCACTGGAGTATGACGGCCGAGTGCGCAGGGTCATCCTTGCTTTCAAGGAACAGGGCAGAACGGATGCCGCCCCGGCGCTCGCGCGAACTCTCGCCGCCTCGGTCACGGCGGCGATCGCCTCGGCTCCGGGCGCCGAACTCCTGGCCGTGCCGACCAGCCGGTCGGCATACCGCCGACGGGGGTTCGACCCGGTGCGCTTGCTCCTGCGTCGAGCTGGACTGCACGCAGCGCGGGATCTGAGGGTGGGGCGGCCGACAGCCGCCCAGAAGGCGCTGGGGCTTGAGCAGCGCGCCACCAACGTGCGCGGTGCGTTCGTGTCACGCCGGCGACTTGACGGGCGATCCTTCGTTCTGGTGGACGACATCCTCACCTCCGGAGCCACGCTCGCGGAGGCCGCGCGAGCGGTTCGGGCGGCCGGCGGTGAGGTCGTGGGCGCCGCGACGGTGGCCTTCACTGTGAGGTTGTTGCCATTTCGTGACATTGCCACAGGGCTGGAGTACGGTAACGACAAGGAGGCGCGATAGACCGCCTGAGACACTCGGCGGCCGCGCTTAATGCAGGCTGGAGGGCGTCATGGACATCACCATCACCGGACGGAACCTAGGGGTTACCGACCGTTTCCGCGAGTACGCAACCGAGAAGGCCGAGAAAGTCGACCATCTCGCTGAGAAGGCGATCGCGTTCGAGGTGAAGCTGTCCAGACATCACGAGACCCGCGGCTCCAGCGGCGAGGATCGGGTCGAGCTGACCCTGATCGGGCCGGGTCCGCTCGTGCGAGCCGAGTCGTCGGGCAGTGACAAGTACGTGGCTTTTGATCTGGCGATGGCAAAGTTGATGGAGCGCATCCGTCAGTCCAAAGATCGCAAGAAGGTGCATCGCGGAAAGCACCGTCCGGTGTCGCTGCGCGAGGCGTCGGCTGACGGCTTCCGGGTTGTGGACATCACACCCGCCTCGCCTGAGGTGCTCGAGCAGGTCGCGACGGGGGAGATCCCGGTGCAGGTGTCCGATGCCGATGAGCCGTACACGCCGGTCGTGATTCGCGAGAAGGTGTTCCCGTCAACGCGCATGACGGTATCGGATGCCGTGGACCACATGGAGCTCGTCGGCCACGACTTCTTCCTCTTCATCGACAGCGAGAACGACCGACCGAGCGTCGTGTATCGGCGCAAGGGGTGGGACTACGGGGTGATCGGGCTCGAGGATGAGGAGGTACCGGTCGCCAAGCGCTCTCGGCGGTGATCGTGGTTGCTTGAGGTGACTCCTAGCCCGTGGCGATTTCTGTCACTAGCGGAATCCGGGCCGTTAGCGAGC
>JBBQZJ010000144.1:0-6034 GCA_038207805.1 Actinomycetales bacterium
CCGCGGCCGCACCGGTGTCGCGCGCATGATTCTCGAGGGTCACGTCCCCGTGGTCCCGGTGGCGATGGTGGACACCGAGAAGGTCATGCCGATCGGCAGCAAACTGCCCAAGGTGCGGCGCATCGGCATCATTTTCGGGGAGCCGCTGGACTTCAGCCGGTTCGAGGGCATGGAGGGCGATCGGTTCATTCTGCGCTCGATCACCGACGAGATCATGTACGAGCTCAACCGCATAAGCGGGCAGGAGTACGTGGATGTGTATGCGTCGAGCATCCGGGAAAAGTTGGTCACTCGCAGCCGGTAATCTTGACGGGGCAGTCCCGCTCCCTCTCACCCGCTCCAGCTAAGGACCTACTCGTGGTTGACCCGTCCGAACCTGTCGTACTTCCCGATCCAGCGGTGATCGCGGGTCTCGATTATTGGCGGACACTTGCGATCAAGCAGCAGCCGGAGTGGCCAGATGCCGACGAGGTCGGCGCCGCATCAGAAAAAATCGCCGGGCTACCTCCGTTGGTCTTTGCCGGCGAGGTCGACATCCTGCGCGAACGTCTCGCGCGCGCCGCACAGGGCGACGCGTTCCTGCTTCAGGGCGGTGACTGCGCCGAGACCTTCGCTGGAGCCACAGCACAGCAGATACGGGATCGGGTGAAAACGATTCTGCAGATGGCGGTCGTGCTCACCTACGGTGCATCCAAGCCGATCGTGAAGATGGGTCGGATGGCGGGACAGTTTGCCAAGCCCCGGTCCAGCGATACCGAGACTCGCGGCGACGTCACGCTGCCGGCCTACCGCGGCGACATCGTGAACGGCTATGACTTCACCCCCGAATCGCGGCGAGCCGACCCTAGCCGCCTCATTGAGGGTTACCACACCTCGGCTTCGACCTTGAACCTCGTTCGCGCGTTCACCCAGGGCGGATTCGCCGACCTGCGACAGGTTCACTCGTGGAATCGGGGCTTCGCGAAGAATCCGGCGAACCATCGTTACGAAAAGGTGGCTGGCGAGATCGACCGGGCGATCAAGTTCATGGAGGCGGCGGGTGCCGACTTCGATGAACTGCGTCGCGTCGAGTTCTACTCGAGCCACGAGGGCCTGCTGATGGACTACGAGCGGCCCATGACGCGCATCGATTCGCGCACCGGTACGCCCTACAACACCAGCGCTCACTTCCTCTGGATCGGGGAGCGAACTCGCGACCTCGACGGGGCTCACGTCGACTACTTCTCTCGGGTACGCAATCCCATCGGTGTGAAACTCGGCCCGGCGACGACGCCCGAGACGATGAAACAGCTCATCGACAAGTTGGATCCGGATCGCGAACCGGGCCGACTCACCTTTATCACTCGCATGGGTGCCGGCAAGGTTAGGGACGCTCTGCCGCCCCTGCTCGAGGCCATCAAGTCAATGGATGCCACCCCGCTGTGGGTTTCTGACCCGATGCACGGCAACGGGCTCACCACTCCGAACGGCTACAAGACGCGACGGTTCGACGACGTCGTGGATGAGGTCAAAGGCTTCTTCGAATCCCACCGGGCGGCGGGAACCTACCCCGGCGGCATCCACATCGAACTCACCGGCGATGACGTCACGGAGTGTTTGGGAGGCTCGGAGCAAATCGACGAAGCAACTCTCGCCACCCGCTATGAGTCATTGTGCGACCCGAGGCTGAACCACATGCAGTCTCTCGAGTTGGCGTTTCTCGTGGCGGAGGAGCTCAGCGCGCTCTAGCCGATGGTGAACCCCGTGAAACTCACGGTGGAACCCTTTCGGGCAGGAGTCTCGGCGCTAGGATCAGTTCCGGTCACCCGGTATACATTTCTCAGTCCATCGTTGAGACCGGGGTCGGCGACGACGAATCCGGCGGCTTCGAGTGCGTCGGTTGCCTCGTTGACCGTCATGCCGGTGACGTCGGGCACGGGGATAAGTTCGACACCCTTCGACGTAATGAGGTCGACGATATCGCCCGTGCGCACCACCGTAGCTCCGGCGACTGCTTGCGCGCGAATGACGTCGCCCTGGGGCACGGTGTCGCTGAACTCCGACTCGTTGATCGCGCCAAGCGAGAGATCGACTCGGGATAGTTCGTTCTTGGCTTCGTCCACCGTGAGCCCCGCGAGGTCGGGCAGGGGTCCGACCGACACAATCAGGGTGAGCTCTTGAAGCTCACCGTACGTTGCCACTCCGGTGAGACTGCTGCCGTCGGCGGCGAGGGCATCGATTACGATTCCGTCGGGAACAGCGGCGTCGAACTGGTAGAGGCTGGTCGCGACGATGAACGGCGCTGCCTCGGCAGCAGCGGTCGCCTCCTCCTCCGTCATCCCTGCGAAAGCGGGCACGGGTAGGGGGGCCGGCCCGGTAGAGACGAGGAGCTGCACCTCGATTCCGGCCGACACCGACGCGCCGAGGGGTGGATCAGTCTGGGCTACAAGCCCGACCGCGATCACGGGATCGCTGATCTCGCCGGTTGATTCGGCGACACTGAACCCCAGGTCGGTCAGGGTTGCTGTGGCATCTGCAACCGACATTCCCGCAAGATTTTCGGGCAGCGTCACCCGCGAACCGGGTCCAGCGCCGAAGTACCAGCCAACACCACCCGCGACAGCCGCGAGCACGAGCACGAGGGCGAGCAACCAGCGCCCGCGGCGGCGTCTTTGTCCGGCAACCGTTGCCAGTGTTGTCGTGCTCCCCGGCACGCCCTGAGGCGGTGTGGAAGCGCGCAGACCCGACCCGAGAATCTGCGTCTCGGCGGTGGCCGATGCGTCGCGTGCAGCAGGCATCACCATGGTTCGAGTGAACGTGGTGGCGCCCGTGGCCGGATGTGCCGTCATGAGGGCACTGTGCACATCGAAGAGCTGATCGAGCATGACTCGCGCATCTTTGGGGCGCTGCTCGGGGTCACGCGCCGTCGCCCACAGCACGAGTTCGTCAATCTCGGCCGGGAGTTTCGAGTTCTTGGCACTGGGGGCCGGCACGGAATCGTTGGCGTGCTGGTAGGCGATCTGCATGGGCTGTTCGCCCTTGAACGGCTGCTCACCGGTGATCATCTCGTACATCATGATGCCGACAGCGTAGATATCGCTTCGCGCATCAGCGACGCCGCGAGTGACCAGTTCGGGCGAGAGATAGGCGATCGTGCCCAGCAGTGCGGCCCCGGTGGCCGTATTCGCCGAGGCGGCGCGAGCGAGCCCGAAATCGCCGATCTTGATTCGCCCATCGTCGGCGAGCAGAACGTTTTCGGGCTTGAGGTCTCGGTGCACGATGCCCGCCTTGTGGGCCGCGGCGAGACCCCCCAGTACGGCCTCCATGATGTCGAATGTTTGCTCGGTGGTCAGAACCTTGTGCTCCTGCAGCAGGTCGCGAAGGGTGATTCCGGGCAGGTATTCCATCACCAGGTAGGCCATGTCGCTGTCCTGGCCCTGATCGAAGACGTTGACCACGTTGGGATGAGCGAGCCGTGCTGCTGAGCGGGCTTCCTGGATGAACCGCTCCTTGAACTGACTGTCGTCAGCGAGGTGACCGTGCATGATCTTGATCGCAACGCGGCGTTCGAGACGCAAATCAGTGGCCACATAGACGGTCGCCATTCCGCCCCGCGCTATGCGCGAACGCACCTGATAACGGCCGTCGAGAAGACGACCAATCATCGGGTCGGTAGTGTTGGCGCTCACCACCCGAGTCTAAAGTTCTTTGTGCCGTGAGCCTTGGCTAGACACGGCGCCGACGCTGACGCGTCAGCCGAGTTGCGCGAACCACGACCGGGCCGAGGACTCCCACTTCGCGTATGCGTCGGGATACGCGGAGATTTGCACGCTTTGGGCGGCCTGGGTAACCGACATCGACTGCCAACCAGAGATGTCAAGAAGACCGCGGGTGTACCCGCGATTCGGGTTACTGGGCCCGCCGTAGAACAAACTGGAGGCGTAAGAGGGGTCGGTCAACTGCTCGACCGAACCCCACCCCGAGCTGGGGCGCTGCTGGAACAGCCCAACCGAATCTCGGTCGCCCCATGAGAGGTTACGTAGGCTGGATTCCTGCATAGCCGTGGCGAGAGCAATGATGATGCCGTAGTCGGGAACACCGAGGTCTTTGCCAACCTGAACGATGATTGTCGCGTTGGTGCGCATTTCGTCGGTCAGTCCACTGATTGGTGCTCCTAACCCGGCCGGGGTGACACCAAAAGCAACCGCAAGAATCGTGCCGGGGTAGATTATGGTCTCCCACGTCAGCGAGTTGGCGTCGAGCAACGACTGTGTTGACATCCCGTATCGTGCCGCAATCGATGACAGGGTATCGCCAGACACCACGGTGTAGGTCTCGCCAACAGTGACGACGGTGGGCGTTTGCGCCTCGAGCGCCGGGGCGTCGTTGACGGGCAGGGGAGTGGCGTCGGACACGGGTGTCATCGGGATGTTCGCCGGCTGTTGCGGGTCGGCTTCGCCTCGAGCGATCACCGGTTGCGCGCCCGGAGCGACGAGGCCCGGGATCGCGAGGGTTTGGCCGGGGTAGATGATGCTCGACCAACCCAGCCCGTTGGCGGTCAGTACAGACAGAGTCGAGACACCGAAGCGATCGGCGATGCCGCTAATGGTGTCGCCGGCGACGATTGAGTATCGGCCAGCACCTGCGGGTTGTTCGTCGGCTACGAGCGGTGGCACCGGACCGCTAGCGGTGAGCTTCAGTTGCTGCCCGGGAAAGATCAGCGATGACCAACTGAGCCCGTTGAGGGCGAGCACCGAAGGGGTAGCTAATCCAAACCGGCTCGCGATGTCGGTTATCGTGTCTCCCGCGACGACGAGATACATGGCTGGTGCGTCCGCGGTGGCCTCGACATGAGCAGCCAACGAATGCCTCAGCGCGGTGCGTGCGGCATCCATCGCACCCAGAATGGTGCGGCCCAACTCCGATGCTCCACCACGGGGTTTGGCAAGTGGTTGAGCGTGTGCTTCGGTTGCGGGGGCTGCGAGGTTGAGTGTCATGGCGGCCAACGAGCCCACAAGGATTATCGGGACGGTCGAGTACGCCGAGCGCATCGTTCGCGGATTGCCACGGGGCGACCTATTTTCGGACTCGACCGGCCGGGGCGTAAGTCCCGCGAAAACCCAGTGTGCGCTGGGCCGTCGGTCGTCCGCAGTGGTGTCAGTCATTCGTGCCCCGTCCCGCTCCCGGCCCCAGAAGGTAGCGGCGATCGTCACCGGTCGCCATAAAACACCAACGTGACACAGAACCACACTTCTGTCAATTACCGAGACTGATGTGATTTGAATTTACATGGTCGAAACAATTGCGAACCGAAGCGCCTCCGGGGATCGGGGGCGGATCATGGCAGTCTTTAGACGTGACCGAATCACCCGAAGTGCAGTGGTTGACCATCCCGGATCTCACCGAGATCCTGGGTATCAAGGTCAGTCAGGTGCGCCGACTCATCGAGGATCGTGCTCTACTGGCCAGCAGGATCGACGGGGTCTGGAAAGTTCCGGAGTTATTCATCGTCAATGGCGAGCCGATGCACGAGCTCAAGGGCACCGTGTCCGTCCTGATCGATGCGGGATTCACCGAGGACGAGGCGCTCAACTGGCTTCTCGCAACCGAGGAGAGTCTTGGGGTTAGTCCGGTTCGGGCGCTGCTCGCCGGTCGCAAGGCCGAAGTTCGCCGCGTCGCTCAGGCCCTAGGCTTCTAGTCGCCACCCCGGCTTGCGCACCATCGGGCCACGGGACTCACGCGCTTCGTCGTGTTGCGACGTCGGCTAGATGAAGCAGTTCGCGGCGCGCAGACTCGGCGATGGACGCGTGAGCGATAGCGTCTCGCGCCAGTTGAACATTTCTCTCGATGATCTCCTCGACCTCGTCTACGGCCCCGCAGTCGCGCAGTGCGGTACGGATCATGTCGATCTGCTGGGCGTCAAGGGAGTTGTCGCCCAGGAGTTCGTCGACGAGGTTGCGCTCTGATCCGGACAGTCTGGTTCTGGCGAGCGCGATGAGCACTGTTCGCTTGCCCTCGCGCAGATCGTCTCCGGCAGGCTTACCCGTGACCTCGG
>JBBQZJ010000145.1:0-6021 GCA_038207805.1 Actinomycetales bacterium
CCGGCCGCGTTTCTCAGAGTGGCCGGTTGAGGTACTCGTAGTCGTCGGCTCCCAACACCGGGGGCAGTTCGGCAAGTCGCTGCAAGGCGTTGTCGATCGAACCGATGTAAATGCCCGAACTGATCGGTCCGCCCGGGTGTACCTGATCACGGGCGAGCTCGTCGATTCGCGGGGCGATCGCGTCGTGCCAGTTGGCCAGCTCGACGGTGCGCTCCTTTCTCGCGAACTCGGCGAGAGTGGCATTGCCGATCGGGATCCATGGCTGCGGCGCCTGGGCGTTGACCACGACGATGAGGGCGTCGTCGCCAACGATCTTCAGTACCGCGGCGAGGTCGGCGGTCTCCACATCGCCGTTCGTTCCGAGACCAATGACGAGGATCGGGCGCAGCGCTCCGGCATCCACAATCGATTGCACGATCGACGGCGCCACCCACATCGACCTCGATACGGCGGCGTCGATCGCGATTCCGGGGTAGTGCTCCTGCAGCCAGGGTGAAGCCGCAAGCATGACCGAGTCGCCGACGGCGTAGATCTGGTCGCCGCGGGGAAGCGGAACAGGGCGTCCGGGGCCGGGGTGTCGGGGGCGCGCTGCTGCCGCCTCGGCAATGGCGCGCTGGCCCTCCTCGATCGCCTGCTGGGCCTCGGTCGCGCCCGGGTCGGCCACTACCGCTGCCCCGGTGAGCACGAGTGCGCACGCAATGGCGACGGCGACTGCGCCCGCCACGATCCGTCGAGCCGTGCCGGTGGCGGATGCCGCAACCCTCCGAAACCCCGACACGCGTATCGGCATCTCGACCCAGCGGTAGGAGAGCGCCGCCGCAAGCAGGGTGAGGGCAAGCGCGGCGGACGGCGCAATCCACCACTGCGCGTCGACCGGAAGCGCGGCGATCAGCAGCACGAGCACCGGCCAGTGCCAGAGATACATGCCGTAGGAGCGCTCCCCGATCCAGCGCAGCGGGGCGGTGTCGAGCCCGCGGGCGAGCCAGGAGTTCTCGCCCACAGCTCCGGCTATCGCGAGCGCGGTGAGCAACGCCACGACTACGAGTCCGCCGCGAGTGACGGAGGAGTCGTCGGCGGGCATGATGAGCACCAGCACCACGAGAGCCCCGACCGCGGCGGCCCCGATCGGCGAAAGCACCCGAGAAAGGCGCCGGCCGGGCATCCGGGAGCTGAGCAACAGGGCCAAGCCCGCCCCGATGGCCAAGCCAAAGCTGTGGGTATCGGTGCCGTAGTAGACCCGGGTGGCGTCTCCCGGCGGCACGAACAGCAAGGCCATCGCCAGCGCGGATGCCGCGGCCGCGAGCAAGACGATCCCGACTCTGGCCCACCGCCACTTCAGCAGCAACACGAGCAGCAGCAGCCCCGGCCAGAAGAGATAGAACTGTTCCTCGACGGCGAGCGACCAGAATGTTCGAAAAAGTTCGGGCGTCGCATCCGTGAAGTAGCTGGAGCCCTGTGCGATGTAGACCCAGTTGCTGCTGAAGGTTGCTGCCCCAAGCACCTGCGACCCGAGCTTTACCGTGACGTCGCCTCCCAGCAGGCCGGCGACGGCGCCGCAGAAGAGAACGACCAGGGCGAGGGCCGGAAGCAGGCGCCGCGCTCGACGCAGCCAGAAGCGCGGCACCGAGATGCCGCCGGCCTTCGTGTGCTCGGCGATCAGCAGGGTGGTGATGAGAAAGCCAGAGATGACGAAGAACACGTCGACACCGAGGTAGCCACCGATCGCGGCATCGGGAAGCAGGTGATAGGCGAGAACCGAGAGCACGGCAATCGCCCGCAAGCCGTCTAGGCCTCCGAGCCTGTGCGAATCGGGCGCCTTCGGTAGATCCGGAGTCGCTGGTGCGGGCAGGGAGGGTGCTGTGGTTTTCATGAAGGATTGCCTTCAGCCTAGACTTGGCAGCCGTGAGCGACGAGTCGACGACAAGATTCCGCCTCGACATTGCTTACGACGGCTCGGGCTTCACAGGCTGGGCAAAACAGCCCGGAATCCGCACCGTGCAGGGCGAACTTGAGGGCGCACTAGCGACGGTGTTTCGCCGTTACGGTCATCCGCCGGTGCTCACTGTCGCTGGCCGCACAGACGCTGGCGTGCACGCGACCGGACAGGTCGCGCACCTGGACCTGAGTCCGGCGCAACTCAAGCACCTCGCAACCCCCCACGGGCGCGGCCCCGTTACTCCCACCGAGGTTCTTGCGAAGCGACTCAACGGTATCGCCGGCCTGTCGAGCGACGTCTACGTGTCGCGGGTGATCGAAGCACCGCCCGGCTTCGATGCGCGATTCTCGCCGATTTTCCGGCGGTACGAGTATCGAATTGCGGATGCGCGAGCGCAGCGCAACCCCCAGCTGCGGGCCCACACGCTCTGGTATCCGGCCGCGCTCGACCTGGAGCGCATGAACGCCGCGGCCCGCGAGCTGCTCGGCCTCCACGATTGGGCGGCGTACTGTCGCCCGCGCGAAGGCGCCACGACGATCCGGGAGCTGCAGGAGTTCGTGTGGCACCGCGACCCCACCGGGGTGCTCATTGCGAGGGTGCAAGCCGACGCGTTCTGCCACAGCATGGTGCGCGCCTTGGTGGGGGCAACGGTGTCGGTCGGCGAACGCAAGCTCGACGGTGGGCGGCTGGTCGGCATCCGCGACGGGGCCACTCGCACGAGTGAGTTCAAGGTCATGCCGGCGAAAGGTCTCACCCTGGTTGAGGTCGGCTACCCGGATGACTCGGCGCTTGCCGATCGCGCCGAGCAGACCCGGGCGCGCCGGGATGGGTTTGACGGGCTACTGGCCCTCGACTAGTCTTACAAGGTTGTGTTCGCCACCAGTGCGACACACGGTTGAGCCCTCCACCGCAGTGGTTTCGTCCGCCTAGTTAGGCGTCGAAACGGGCACGGAGTGGGATTCACGAACACCTCGACAACGAAAGTAGCTCTTAAAGTGACGCGTACATTCTCGCCCACACCCGCTGACGTTCAGCGCGACTGGGTCATCATCGACGCGACCGACATCGTTCTCGGTCGTCTGGCCAGCCACGCCGCCACGCTTCTGCGCGGCAAGCACAAGCCGACCTTCGCTCCGCACATGGACATGGGTGACTTCGTCATCATCATCAACGCCGAGAAGGTAGCCCTGACAGGCTCGAAGCTGGCGCAGAAGAAGGCGTACCGCCACTCCGGTTACCCGGGCGGGCTGACGGCAACAACATACGCCGAGATGCTGGAGAAGCACCCGACCCGCGCTGTGGAGAAGGCCATCCGTGGCATGCTGCCGAAGAACTCGATCGGTCGCGCGCAGCTCACCAAGCTTAAGGTGTATGCCGGTGCCGAGCACCCGCACGCAGCCCAGCAGCCCAAGACGTACACCCTCTCCCAGGTAGCTCAGTAGCCGCGGCTGCTGCTCAAGAATTCAAAGGACTTATTACATTGGCCAAGATCGAAGACTCCCTCGAAGGCGCCGTACTCGCCGAAGACGCGCTTGCCGAGGACGCGCTCGAGAGCTACTCCACCGAGACCCCCGCTGACGTTGCGCCCAAGGCACCCCGTGCCGTGCTCAACGTTCCCGGCGCAGCCGTCGGACGTCGCAAGGAGGCGATCGCCCGAGTGCGAATCGTTCCCGGCACCGGCAAGGCCGTTGTCAACGGCCGCGAGCTCGCCGAGTACTTCCCCAACAAACTGCACCAGCAGCTCATCAATGACCCGTTCAAGGTGCTTGACCTGTTGAACGCCTACGACGTGACAGCAAAGATCACTGGCGGTGGCCCCTCGGGCCAGGCCGGTGCCCTGCGCCTCGCCATCGCGCGCTCGCTCAACGAGATCGACCGCGAGAACAACCGTCCCGCCCTCAAGAAGGCCGGCTTCCTCACTCGTGACGCGCGCGTCATCGAGCGCAAGAAGGCCGGACTCAAGAAGGCCCGCAAGGCGTCGCAGTTCTCCAAGCGCTAGGCTCACGCGTTCAGCGCGTCTGACATGCCTCGGCTATTCGGAACTGACGGGGTCCGCGGGCTCGCCAACGTCGACCTCACTGTTGAACTCGCGTTGGGCTTGGCGCAGTCCGCTGCGCTCGTGCTCGGCAAGGGCCGTGTCGCCGACGGTCGACGCGCGTCCGGACGCCGCCCGATGGCCGTGATCGCGCGCGATCCACGTATCTCCGGCGAGTTCTTGTCGTCGGCCGTGGCGGCGGGACTTGCGAGTTCTGGCGTCGACGTCTTCGATGCCGGCGTCATCCCCACCCCCGGACTGGCCTATCTCGTGGACGATTTCGGCGCCGACCTCGGTGTCATGATTTCTGCGAGCCACAATGCTGCACCCGATAACGGCATCAAAATCTTCGCGCGCGCGGGCACGAAACTTCCCGACGAGGTCGAAGACCGCATCGAGGCCGCTCTCGGCGAGCCCAAACTCGCACCCGCGGGAAAAGAGGTCGGGCGCATCCGGCGATTCGCGGATGCCGAAGACCGTTACATCGTGCACCTGCTGTCTACGCTGCCGAACCGACTCGACGGCGTTCATGTTGTACTCGATTGCGCCAACGGTGCCGCGGCCGGGGTCTCGCCTCAGGTGTTCACGGATGCCGGCGCTCGCGTGACCGTTATCGGTGCTGACCCAGATGGATTGAACATCAATGACGGGGTGGGCTCGACCCATCTCGACAACCTGGCGAAAGCCGTACTGGAGCACGGTGCCGACGTCGGAATCGCTCACGACGGCGACGCCGACCGGTGCCTCGCAGTCGACAACCTCGGAAATCACATCGATGGCGACCAGATCATGGCCATCCTCGCGCTGGCCATGGCCAACCGTGGTGCTCTCGTCGAGCGCACCCTTGTCGCCACGGTGATGAGCAACCTGGGGCTGTGGCGCGCGATGGCCGAACATAACATTGAGATGCGCGAGACGGCGGTTGGCGATCGCTACGTTCTCGAGGCATTGAGCGAACATGGTCTGTCGCTGGGAGGAGAGCAGTCCGGCCACCTCATCATGACCGAGTTTGCTACGACGGGCGACGGCATCCTCACTGGACTGCACCTGGTCGCCGAGATGGCTCGCACCGGCAAATCTCTCACCGAGCTCGCTGGCGTGATGACGGTATTCCCGCAGGTTCTTGTCAATGTGCGCGGTGTGAACCACCGTGGCCTCGCAGCGGACGTAACGATTGCCGCCGCGGTGACTGAGGCTGAGGCCGCGCTGGGCAACTCCGGGCGGGTGCTGCTTCGCCCCTCGGGTACCGAGCCCATGGTGCGCGTGATGGTCGAGGCGAAAGATCAGGCCACGGCCGATCGCGTGGCTCACGAGCTAGCCGACATCGTGCGGGAGCGATTAACGCTTTAGTAACCCGCATCCGCGTGTCGGGCTAATAGACAGGCGGGGCGATAGGCCTGTGCGGCGATAGGCGGGTGCGGCGATAGGCCGCGGGCCGCGACTCTAGGTCTTGCGCAAGAGCACGCTCGACACCGTGTGATTCGATGCCTTGCGCAGCACGAGTGACGCCCGCGGTCTGGTCGGCAGAATGTTGTTTATGAGATTCGGTTCGTTAATCGATTTCCAGATCTCGGTTGCGAGAGCGCTCGCCTCGTCGGGGCTCAGGTCGGCAAAGCGGTGAAAGTACGACCGAGGATTCGAAAATGCACCCTGCTGCAGGCTGAGGAAACGGTCGACGTACCACCCGGCGATGTCTGACGTTCGCGCATCCACGTAGATGGAAAAATCGAACAGGTCGCTTACCGCGAGGGCGCGACCGGGACCCGGCGGCTGCAAGACGTTGAGGCCCTCGATGATCAACACATCTGGCCGATTCACGTGGATCTCTGCATCCGCGACGATGTCGTAGGCGAGGTGTGAGTAAAACGGTGCGCGAACCTCGGGAGCCCCGCTCTTGACCATGCTCACGAAGCGCAGCAGAGCACGCCGGTCGTACGACTCGGGGAAGCCCTTTCGATCCATGATTCCGCGGCGCTCGAGTTCGGCATTGGGAAATAAGAAGCCGTCGGTCGTCACGAGCTCGACTCGTGGTGTGCCCTCCCAGCGGGTG